>CALAJL010000106.1 GCA_937922735.1 uncultured Gammaproteobacteria bacterium
TTATTTATATCTTGGCTATTGGATCGAAGCCAGCCAAAAAATGAATTACAAAGCGAACTTCAAACCTATTGAGGGCCATATAGGAAATCATTGGCAAAAACTTGTGGTTGAGAAAAATGAAACAAGTTCTTAGGCTAAAAACTATAGCACCGTGCTTGTTAGATGCATTCTGTGTATCTTAGGCCAATTGGTCTTGCAATTTTTTCCATTTGAATGCTAGCCCTGGATCGGTCTTTCTACCTGGCGCGATATCTGAATGCCCAACGATATCGTTTTTACTTAAAGATGGATAAACCATTCTAAGTGAGTCGATCAGTGTTGCTAACACTGAATACTGTACGTCTTCATAAGATGTTTCATCTGCACCTTCTAGCTCGATACCAATCGAAAAATCGTTACAATTTTCACGACTCTTATAACAAGATTGTCCTGCGTGCCAAGCACGTTTATTAAATGGTACAAATTGTACTATTTCTCCATCGCGTCTAATTAAGATATGTGCAGATACTTTGTGATCTTTGATCTCTTCAAAATAGGGATGCGCTTTAGGATCAAGCTGATTCGTAAACAAATGCTCAATATACGGTCCACCAAATTCATTCGGTGGCAAACTAATGTTATGAACCACCACTAATGAAAGTGGTACACCTTCCGGTCGCTCGTCGCAATTAGGTGAAGATGCATAACGCACTCCCACCACCAAATGACTAGCTGGATCAATTCTCATAATTTAATACTCTAACTTTTTACGATATACCTTTTTAAACCACTCGACTCTTTTCCGGTTTACGCCACCGTCTCCATACCCAACTCTTGATGCAGAGCGAATATGCATAACGCCATTCACTGTATCAACTCTTACTTCAAGATCATCAACAAACCCAAATAATTTTGAGGCAAACGTTGCAGCAATATAATGATTGCTTTCATGGTTGATGACGCCACCCATTTCTTGAATTGTAGCTGACGCTTTTGACAAATCATCAATTTGATGGGTGCTCTTTATCGAATTTATATAGTGATCGTCATCATCTTCATATTCACTGCACACACAGTTAGGTTTGCCTGAGCATCTGGTTAAGCTCCCATCCACTAAACCTGGCGCAGCACCTTTTTGTGAGTATTTCCCAAGCAAGAATAAAAAGGCGACAGCAAAACCGACTGCTGCACAAAGAAAGACTAATGTTTTCATATGTTTTTTTAATAATACAAGATCAAGTTGAACAATTATAAGAAGACCGCTTTCGGCTATTCGCGGACATTTTTAGACTTTTGATGGATAATATATTACTCCACCAAAGATAGAATATAAAAGTGTGAGTGATTGTAGTTGCCAAAGCCATATTGACGTTGCAGTGCTGAACATGAAACAACGTCGCACTTTGGTTATTGTCCTAGTAATAAATATAGCAACCTTTCTGATGATGGTTTTTGCAGCAAAAATCAGTGGCGCTACATCCTTGTTGTCAGGTGCATTGGATAATTTCGGTGATGCAATGACATATATTTTAAGTTTGTTTGTTGTTGGTGCAAGTCTCGCTTCAAAGGCGCGAGTTTCGATGTTTAAAGGTTTGCTGATCTTAGGTGCTGCAATAGCTGTTGCCTTTGTGATTGGCTTACGGATATTGCATCCTGAAACACCTGTATTTGAAACAATGGGTATCGCTGCGTTTATAAACTTAGCTGCTAATCTACTATGCCTTTGGTTATTAACACCATATAAAGATGGCGATGTGAACATGACTTCTGCGTGGGAATGTTCACGTAACGATGTGATTGAAGGGCTTGCGGTCATTGCAGCAGCACTCGCAGTTTGGATATTTGGGTCGGGATGGCCTGACTTACTTATAGCTATCGGACTGTTAGTTCTATTTTTGCGGTCAGCCATACGAGTGATAAATGGAGCATGGAAAGAGCTTCATCCGACTGCGATATAGAGATATATAAATGTCCACTTTGGATCGTAAGCAGACATTATAAACCCATCCATAAAAAAGGCCCCGCACTGCGAGGCCTTAATTCTTTCACAGATGTGAACAGAAATGATTACATCATTCCGCCCATTCCACCCATGCCGCCCATGCCGCCCATGCCGCCCATGTCGGCCATGTCTGGCGCTCCATGTGAGTGCTCTTCTTTTTGCGGTGCATCGGCCACCATGGCTTGAGTCGTAATCATCAAGCCTGCAATTGAAGCAGCATTTTGCAATGCGGTACGTGACACTTTAGTTGGATCCAAAATACCCATCTTAATCATGTCGCCGAATTCACCGGTTGCAGCGTTGTAACCGTTATTACCTTTGCTGTTATCTACTTCCGCAAGAATGACAGAAGCTTCTTCACCTGCATTAGTAACAATTTGACGTAGAGGCTCTTCCATTGCGCGTCGTGCAATGCCGATACCTAGATCTTGCTCGTGGTTATCACCTTTTAAGCCATCAAGCGCCTTACGTGCACGTAATAGCGCAACACCACCACCAGGAACCACACCTTCTTCTACTGCTGCGCGGGTTGCATGCAATGCATCTTCAACACGTGCTTTCTTTTCTTTCATTTCAACTTCCGTTGCCGCACCTACTTTGATTACTGCAACACCACCGGCAAGTTTAGCCATGCGCTCTTGTAGTTTCTCTTTGTCGTAGTCAGAAGTAGCTTCTTCGATTTGCGCTTTGATTTGATCAACACGACCCTTAATGTCTTTGGCTTTACCTGCACCATCAACAACTGTAGTGTTTTCTTTAGAAATGTTGACACGCTTAGCTGTACCTAAGTCATCAAGTGTAGCTTTCTCTAGAGATAAACCTACTTCTTCAGCAATTACCGTGCCGCCTGTAAGTACCGCGATGTCTTGCAACATAGCTTTACGACGATCACCAAAGCCTGGAGCTTTCACTGCACATACTTTAACAATGCCACGGATAGTGTTGACTACTAAAGTAGCTAACGCTTCGCCTTCAACATCTTCAGCGATAATTAATAGAGGACGACCTGCTTTTGCCACACCTTCTAACAATGGTAACAACTCACGAATGTTAGAGATTTTTTTGTCATGCAAAAGGATAAATGGGTTTTCCATATCCGCTGTCATACTGTCTTGATTGTTAATGAAGTATGGAGACAAGTAACCACGATCAAATTGCATGCCTTCTACAACTTCAAGTTCGTTAGTTAATGCATTACCTTCTTCAACAGTAATCACACCTTCTTTACCTACCTTGTCCATTGACTCGGCAATGATGTCACCAATAGAAACATCAGAGTTAGCTGAAATACTGCCTACTTGTGCAATCGCTTTACTGTCAGCACATTTCTTAGACATTTTATGCAAGCTATCTACCGCAGCAATAACCGCTTTATCAAGACCACGCTTAAGATCCATAGGATTCATACCCGCTGCTACAGCCTTCATTCCTTCGCGAACAATGGCTTGTGCAAGTACAGTAGCAGTTGTCGTTCCATCACCTGCGATGTCTGATGTTTGTGAAGCAACTTCCTTCACCATCTGTGCACCCATGTTTTCAAACTTACCTTCAAGTTCGATTTCTTTAGCTACTGACACACCATCTTTCGTTACGGTTGGCGCACCAAATGATTTATCTAATACAACATTACGGCCTTTAGGACCTAATGTTGCTTTTACTGCATTCGCTAAAACGTTGACACCTTGTGCCATACGCTGTCTAGCGTCTTCGCCAAAAAGTACTTCTTTTGCACTCATGATTTATTCCTTCCTAAAATTCGTGATTTTTACAAAAATTATTTCTTTTCGATGACCGCCATGATGTCGTCTTCACGCATCACTAATAACTCGTCGCCATCAACTTTCACTTCAGTGCCGGAATACTTGCCAAACAAGACTTCGTCACCCTTCTTCACGTCTAATTTGCGAACATCACCACTGTCAGTAATTTTTCCATTACCTACAGCAACGACTTTGCCTTTAATTGGTTTTTCTGTAGCGGAATCGGGTATTACGATGCCACCTGGGCTCGTCTTTTCCTCTTCCATACGCTTGACGACCACACGATCATGCAAAGGACGTAATTTCATTAGCGCCTCCTAATAAGGGGTTAATTTAATAATTTTAAATAGTATTTATATGGGTGCCACTCATTGTTAGCACTCTCACTCAATGAGTGCTAATCATACGAATGAGCTTTTTGAAGTCAAGTGCTTTCTATAAATAGACTTTCTTAATCATCCGATCGATGAGTGACCTCACCTTCAAATACATTACCTTGCCTGCTATTAGCCTGATCACTCCCTTGCTTACCATTAGGTGATGTACCTGATGGAGCTTGCCCAAACCCACCCATTTTCACACTGCCCATTGAACCAGACATGGCTCCAGAGAGAGGATTAAAACGATTCACGATAAAGGTTGCGATGGGTCGGCGCGTGAAAGGTAGTAAACAGATGAAACCGATCAGGTCTGTAAAAAAACCTGGCGTGAGTAATAACGCACCTCCCACCAGTAAAGCGACTCCTTCTAAAATTTCATTTGCAGGCACTCTACCTTCGCTAAGTGCTTGATTAAAACGTAGATAAGTCTGTGACCCTTGGCTACGCAGTAAGGATGCACCAATAACAGCGGTCAATACTACAAGCGCAATGGTGGGCAACCAATTAATAATACCTGCCACTTTTATCAACAGGTATATTTCTAAAATAGGAATTGCCAGAAATAAGGCCATCAAAATTGGAAAAATGCGGATACGGGAAGAGGACATATAATTCTGACTTCTCAAGATAAGATAAGTTTGAGGGAAATACTATGGACGATGCTGGCAATATGAGGGCATGTCACCCAAACTTCAACTCTCAATATAATGTAAACAATACCGAACTGTAGACCATATATGTGCTCAGCGATCCTTGTATTTACCACTTTTCCTGATATCGACACCGCTAAGCGGCTAGCAGAAGAATTGGTGCAGGCAAAGCTTGCTGCTTGTGTAAATATTACACCTGCCGGGCAATCTATCTATATGTGGGAAGGAAAAATTTGCAAGGAATCAGAGCATTTAGCGGTCATTAAAACTACGGATAATTGTTACAAAGAACTCGAGTTATTCATACAGGCACAACACCCATATGAACTTCCCGAAATTATTGCAACTCCGATAAGTAATGGATCGAAAAATTATTTAACTTGGCTAACAACGAATACTAAAACATGAAAATATTACGCATCTCACTATTCTTACTATTTACTCTTACCAGCAGTTTTTCTTGGGCGGATAGTCCACTTTCCAGTTTAGCAGGTGAGGAAGAAGAGGAATTCTTGGATCCCGATGTAGCTTTTGTTGTTACGGCCAAACAAGGCACTGGCAACAGCATCCAAACGAATTGGCTAATTCAAGATGGTTACTACCTGTATAAAGACAAAATTAGCGTTGCCGCCGCAGATACTTCACAAGCAACACTTGGCGAACTCCCCTTACCTAAAGGCAAAGAAAAAGAAGATGAATACTTTGGTCTTATTGTAAGCATTGATCATGAATTTAATGCCGAAATCCCAATTACTAATTTAGCGGCAAACACCAGCAGTGTTGATTTAATAGTTAAGTACCAAGGCTGTGCCAAAGCAGGCCTATGCTACCCTCCGATCACAAAAAATATTACCGTAAATTTAGACTCTTCAGCAGGTGGTGGTATAGCTGCGGGCTCAACAAATAGCACTGGTAGTGCTGGTACAGGTTCGGGTTCGGGTTCGGGTGCTGGATTTATCTCCGAGCAAGATAAAATAGCCTCTACATTAGCCAGCGGAAAATTATTAGCCACAATAGCAATATTTTTTGGACTAGGTTTGCTATTAGCATTTACGCCTTGTGTCTTTCCAATGATCCCCATTCTCTCCAGCATCATTGTTGGTCAAGGCAAAGAAATTTCGACTTCTAAAGCATTTTCTTTGTCAGTTGTATATGTATTAGCGATGGGTGTCACCTACACCGCAGCGGGAATAATTGTGGCCAAGTCAGGCGAAAACATTCAAATCATGTTTCAGAATCCATGGGTAATTGGTGTCTTCGCTGGAATTTTTGTCTTACTTTCACTCGCAATGTTTGGTTTTTATGAATTACAAATGCCCAGCGGAATTCAATCAAAGCTCAATAATATTAGCTCTAGCCAGGAAGGTGGAACCTATATAGGCGCAGGTATCATGGGTTTTCTTTCTGCTTTAATCGTCGGTCCCTGCGTAACAGCACCGTTAGTAGGTGCCTTAATCTATATTGCAGATACAGGAAATGAATTAATTGGCGGCACAGCTCTTTTTGCATTAAGCATGGGTATGGGTGCACCACTACTTGCTGTCGGCACCTCAGCAGGGAAACTTTTACCTAAAGCCGGTGCATGGATGGATATAGTTAAAGGCGCATTTGGTGTGATGATGCTCGGCCTAGCCATATGGTTACTCTCTCGTGTTGTATCACCAGAAATCGTTTTATTACTTTCTGGTGCTTTACTAATGGTTACAGCTATCTACATGGGTGCTTGGGAAACGATTAAAGAAGGGGCTAGTGGATGGACTAAATTTAGTAAAGGACTCGGGTTAATAGGATTTGTTTATGGCGCACTATTAATCATTGGCGCAACAAGTGGAGGCAATGACTTACTTCAACCCTTAAAGGGACTCTCAACAAGTAATTTAAAAATTTCCACCACTAACTCGGTTAATGAAACACATAACACAAAAGAATTTAAATTTGAGTACTTTAAGAGTATTGATGATTTAGAAGGACGTATTGCTAAAGCAAGTGCAGCGGGTCAACCAGTACTAGTAGATTTTTATGCAGACTGGTGCGTCTACTGCAAAAAACTTGATAGCAAAACTTTCCCAGATTTGGATGTCCAAAAAGCATTAAGTAATTTTGTTTTACTAAAAGCAGATGTGACAGATAATGATGACATTGACCAAGCACTCATGGATAAACTTGGTTTGGTTGGCCCACCTGCATTGTTGTTTTATGATACTTCGGGGAATGAACACCGAAATTTTCGAATAATCACCTATATTGAGCCAGAAAAGCTTGTTACGCATATTTCTCTTTTTAAAGAATCTGGTTTACTCGCAAAAAGTAATTAAACAATACAATCTGTATTGACCAGCCACAATAAACTTGTGGTCATTCCCTGTTAGTAAATCCAGATTTTTCCGGTCTGTAGTTAATGGCCTGTACTATACTTAGCGCTCGCCGCTTGTATTTAGGTAACTAAGCAACAGATAACTTAGCCTATAGTATTCATATGGACATCAATTTAGATACCGGAAAACTGATTGTTTTTGTAGTAGGCCTACTTTTATTCTTAGTGGTTGAAACTTTATTCCCGGCCCGCTCTTGGCAAAACTCGCGTTTAAAACGCATGTCCTTTCATGCCGGTGTGGCTGTATTAAACACCGTAACCATCCGCATCATTGCTTATGTGCCTTTTCTTCTCTGGGTGGTTTATGTGGAAGAAGAAGGTTGGGGTTTATCACGTTGGTTCGGCTTCATTGGATGGACAGAAATTATCTTATCGATCGTAGTACTCGATTTTTTCGATTACATTTGGCATCGCGCAAATCATCGTGTGCGTATTTTATGGCGTTTCCACAAAGCGCATCATTCTGATACCGAAATGGATGTCACCACTGCACTGCGTTTCCATCCAACAGAATTACTTGTGTCTTCATTGATGAAGGCGCTATGGGTATTGATATGGGGGCCAACCGTAGTCGCTTGGTTCTTATTTGAAGGACTAATTAGTTTGTGCGCCCAGTTTCATCATAGCAATATTGATTTTCCAAACTGGATTGAACGCTGGCTCTCATGGATTATTGTTACCCCCCGTTTTCATACCTCTCACCATGCGGTAGACCGTCGCTATGGTGATGCAAATTTCTCAACCATCTTAAGTATTTGGGACAGGTTATTTGGCACCTATTCACAGCTCGATAAAGAGGGCGCAACCACTCATGCCAAAGACGCACTAGGGCTGCCAGAATCTCGACAGTTAGCTTTTTCACCCATAGCTTGGCTGGTAGAACCTTTTCGGACACGTAATTTAGAGCTAGCTAACGAGCGAGCAGTTAAAGCAACACCCGAAGCAGGAGAATCTAGTTAAAACACAAGAAGTAAATTAAACCATTCGATGCAAATAAAATAACCAGGAGTATTATTTATGAAAATATTAAAAACATTAGCAACTCTCACACTATTAATTTCCCCTTTAATGTTCGTTAATGCAGGTGAGCATGGTGGTAAAGCCGCCGAGAAGAAAGAACATGGTGGCAAACCCGCCGAGCATGGTGGTAAACCCGCTGAACATGGTGGTAAAGCCGCTGAGAAGAAAGAACATGGTGGCAAACCTGCAGAACATGCTGGCGATGCGGCTGAAGAAAAATAATTAAAACCTAAAAAGCGTACCTCCGAATGAGTTTATATGAGAATAAAGTAATGAAATATTTAGCCGTACTAACTTCAAGTTTTGTTATTGGATTATTCATAACCTTCGGAGGCAGCGCTTTTGCTGACTCATCAGTGAAAAATCATGATGTGCATCCAAGCTCAGATAAGTCGCCCCGCAAGTATTACGTAGAAGATATAAAAGAAGCCATGCTTAAACACATTGCTGCGAAAGCCGATGTGGATGGTATCTTTCATTTACGCGATGACAAAACGGGTGAGATGCTAGCACTTCGATTCGTGAAAATTCATGACCCTGTGCGAAAAATTAACAACAGTACTTACTTCGCATGTACTGATTTTCATGTCGTAGGTGAACCTAAGAAGTTATATGATTTAGATTTCTGGATGAATCCGGTAACCGGTGAACTCAAAATTTATGACACCAAGGTACACAAAGAACCTCGCAAATCACTGCTCTATGGATGGTACAAACAACCACGTTATACTTTTGTAAACGACCGTGTTATTTCACTCTATTAGTCCTACAAGATTCTCGTTTGTAAATCACGTTCAGTGAGCAGACATTCAATAATCTCTAACAATGTTGGTATAGGCGGTTCATTTTTAGACCTGAACGGTATATTTATCTGCTTTTACAGACAAAATGACCTGATAAAGTAGCCACAGTTCAATTACAAGGATGTAAGGACGTGAATACTCATATCAATCGACGATCTGGAGAGGATCGTAGAATTGCCAACCTGAATGTAACTTTTCCTTTGCGAGATAGCCAAGGAATCATTGTCGCTAAAGACAGGCGCATTAATTGCGATCGAAGAACAGATGGTTTGGAACTCACCGAAACTAATCTTTCACAAAAAGTATTTCAAGCGATATATAAAAAATATCTGCCACTGGATTCATGATGACGAATATACGCAAAATGCAATTACTCAGCGTGCTTTGTCTACTATTCTTTTCAAGCATCAGTTTTGCTTCTGACAATCACAGCGTAGTTACTCCAATCATCCTTCAGCCTGAACTCGTAGAGTTGGTCATGTTGTGCCCAGAAGGCAGTCAACACGAAGGTGAGCTTATTCCGAAATGGGTGACAAACGAAGAAGCGATCGAATTCTTTTGCAATGACAGTGAAGAGTTAGAAATCACTGAATAATCGCAGCTGTATTGGGCGGTCCAAGAAGTTCTGAAACTGCTTTATTAAATGAACTGCACTAAATATGACACTACAAAAATAAATTTTGAATAATTAGATATTTAAATTTTATGTAGCCATTGCATTGCAAGGTCGCCAACTACCGGCAACTTGAATTTCTCACCCTGATAAGCTTTTACCATTAAGATCACCCATAACACGATAGTAGCTATGTGGATGATCGACCCAAAAAATAAAAAATAATAAAATATCCAGCCTGCAAAAATACTCAGCAAAGTAAGTGCCCCAAAAGTAATGATCGATTGCATTGCATGAAATCTTACAAACTCATCATCTTTTTCGATTAGAATCACTGCTAATCCACTTATCCATCCAAGAACATAAGCAATCAACGCAGAAGTATTTTTATCTAAACCTAAAGCAGTTTTTGACATGAATGGTCCTATTAATCGTTAACAAACATTAGTTCAAATACTCAATTTTTTATTGTTACTAAAATACAACAATTATCTAGTTACGACTATTAATCAGCATAAAAGTCTACAAATAAGAGTTGTATCATTGATAATGCTTTGCTAATTCTAAATGTTAATTCAATTTTCATGTTTCCTTTCTGCTTGTAATGGACATCCCATTACCAGTAAACGGAGTTATTAAATTCCTTAACGCACAGAGGACGTTCGTTAATTGATGGAATTGGATGTTCATATAATGAACGACCAAGCCAAGCTTCTGGCATGGTGGGTTTTAAAGGTGGTTGGATAATATTTTCAGACAAATATTGAAAACCTACCTTTGAGTAAAAAGATGGATCACCATATGTAGTAACAAAAGACACAGATCTATTTTTTAATTCCTTAAGACCATAGTGTATAAGTGACTGTCCGACACCCTTGCCCTGATGTTTAGTACTAACTGCAACCGGAGCAAGCATATATGCTTGAATAGCACTACTAAACTGAAGACGAGTAAAAAAAATTACACCGATAATTATTTTTTCTGAATAAGCTCCCATACCTATAATTTGCTGATCATCAATTCTTAATGATAATTCAGAAACGAGACTACCAATTAACTTTCCTTCTTTTTCTCCTTCTGATGCAGTGAAAACAGATGTAAAGATATTAATGATTTCTAAAGAATTATTTGCGTCAAGCAGTTTGTGATGCACTCTTTATCCTTTTGTTAAATATCACCTAATTAGCTTTTGAGTATTCCAGTCATATGTCTTAATTTTATACTGAGTGAAGACTGTTTTAGAATCTACAAGCTACTTAACCATCTCAGGCACTAACGCCCCACCACCCTTGCCAGCAGAATTTCCCCAAAGTGCTTCGAGTCGCTTATCACGACCACAAGAGAAACGATAATATTTATACTTTAACGGATTTTTTTGGTAGTAATTCTGATGATAATCTTCAGCAGGATAAAATGTTTTAGCTTCTTCAATGACGGTAGCAATTCCTTCTGTAAATAGATTTGATTCCGCTAATTCTTTTTTAGAAGCCAACGCTAATTTCATTTGCTCATCATTACTATAAAAAATTGCAGTACGATAACTTTTTCCCTTATCACAAAACTGACCGTTCGCATCCAATGGGTCGATGTTATGCCAAAAAACATTTAGCAGCGTTGTGTAATCTACTTTTGATGGATCATAGGTTACTTGTAGTGCTTCATAGTGTCCGGTGGCGTTAGAAGATACTTTCTTATAGGTTGGATTCTCAGTATGTCCGCCGGTGTAACCCGAAGTAGTTGAGATCACACCTTCTAACTTATCGAATGGGGGCTCCATGCACCAAAAACACCCACCAGCAAATACTGCAATTGCCGAAGTTTGATTCATCTCTGCTGAAACCTGCATATTTTCTGTAAATATTCCGCCAGCCATAATAAGCAGCATTACGAACCATACGCTGTGAAAATTCTTAGATATCCGTTTCATTCTGTTTCCTTGTGAAGATAGTCGAATGTATATGTGTTGGTGGCTTTAATTGTCCCGAACTCTATAAAGACAGCTGAATTTAGCTATATCTTTCAGCAAGCCATCAGTATGAATTGATTAAGAATAAACCAATATCTATAGATTTATGACAATATCTTACTAAATACCATAAATTTGCTTAAAAGTTATCGATAACTTCGTTTAATTTCTAAAAATGTGCAAAATACTAAACTTTTTGTAGAATTATGGTTTATTTCGTGTACACTCGAATGAATATCAAGATACTTGCAAGATAGCAACAATTACCAGCAAGTTATAACAGTTTATGCATAAATTACTACTATTAAACGGCCCAAACCTGAATTTACTCGGTCAACGAGAACCTGAAGTATATGGCTATGAAACCCTTGCGGACGTGGTAAAACGCGCCAATGACACTGCTAAGGCGCATGGCTACCCATTACAAGATTTTCAAAGTAATGCCGAACATGAATTAATCAATCGCATTCATCAAGCCAAAACAGATGGCATTGACATGATTATTTTTAATCCAGGTGCGTTCACACATACCAGTATTGCACTGCGTGATGCATTGCTCGGGGTAAACATTCCGTTTATAGAGCTACATTTATCAAATGTATTTGCTCGAGAAGAATTTCGTCAGCATTCCTACTTGTCCGACATTGCTATCGGTGTGATATCCGGCATGGGTGCTAAAGGTTATGAGCTCGCTGTGGAAGCTGCACATAATAAATTAAATAATTAACGCAAGCTGATAAAAGCTTTGATACAAACATTACAGAAGAGTTAATCATGGATATACGTAAAGTAAAAAAATTAATCGAATTACTTGATGAGTCTGGCGTAGCCGAAATAGAGATTAAAGAAGGCGAAGAATCTGTACGCATTAGTCGTGGCGTTGCACAAAATCAAGTAGTGATGCCACAAGCCATGCCAGCACCTGTCGCTGCAGCGCCTGCTGTTGCAACAGAAGCCACTCCTGTTGCCGAAGTGCCTGATAGTGTTCCAGCGGGACATAGTGTCAAATCACCCATGGTAGGCACTTACTATGAAGCACCTGCGCCAGATCAACCTTCTTTTGTTGAGGTAGGTAAATCGGTAAAAGTGGGTGAAACACTTTGCATCATCGAAGCCATGAAAATGCTCAATCAAATTGAAGCAGATAAATCTGGCGTGATTAAAGCAATACTCGTAGAAAACGCACAGCCTGTTGAATTCGGCCAGGCACTATTTATCATCGAATAAGCAACCTAACTAAAAAAATAAATTCTTATGCTTGAAAAAGTTGTTATAGCTAATCGCGGCGAAATTGCATTGCGCATTTTACGCGCCTGTCGCGATATGAAAATTAAAACCGTAGCGGTTCATTCAGAAGCCGATAGAGACCTCATGCATGTTGGCATGGCTGATGAATCCGTATGTATCGGACCCGCTTCTTCGCTTGATAGTTATCTAAACATCCCAGCAATAATTAGTGCTGCTGAAGTGACTGATGCTACTGGCATACACCCTGGTTACGGATTCTTATCCGAAAATGCAGAGTTTGCTGAAGTAGTTGAATCAAGCGGCTTTGTATTTATTGGCCCCAAGTCTGAAACGATACGCATGATGGGTGACAAGATTGCAGCGAAAAAGGCGATGGAAAAAGCAGGTGTTCCTTGTGTACCGGGCACCAACGAGTCGATCAGTGAAGATATGGATCGAGCTAAGCAAATTGCACGAGAAATCGGTTATCCCGTAATGGTAAAAGCTGCCGGTGGTGGTGGTGGTCGTGGCATGCGTGTTGTAGAGAAAGAAGAAGACTTAGTTGAAGCCATTAAGGTAACTCGTAATGAAGCAGGTGCCGCTTTTAATGATGATCGTTTGTTTATAGAAAAATTCTTACAAGACCCACGTCATGTTGAATTTCAAGTATTAGCAGATGAACATGGTAATGCAATCCATTTGTGTGAGCGTGACTGCTCGATGCAACGTCGCAATCAAAAGGTAATTGAAGAAGCCCCAGCATTTGGTATCACACCAGAACAACGTGAAAGAATTGGTGCAAGTATTACAGAAGCATGTCGCCAAATTGGCTATCGAGGTGCAGGTACATTTGAATTTTTATATGCTAACGGTGAGTTTTATTTCATAGAAATGAATACTCGCGTCCAAGTTGAGCATCCTGTAACAGAAATGATAACTGGAATTGATATCGTCAAACAGCAATTGCTTATTGCAGCAGGCGAAAGACTTGCATTTAAACAAGATGATATCAAAATACGTGGCCACGCTATTGAATGTAGAATAAACGCCGAAGACCCTTACACCTTCATGCCTTGCCCTGGCAAAATCACTCATTTCCACTGTCCGGGTGGACCAGGAATTCGCGTAGACACGCATCTCTACAATGGCTATAGCGTACCTCCCTATTACGACTCTATGATCGGTAAGTTACTCTCAATCGGCCACAGCAGAGAGGGAGCTATGACAAGAATGCGCGGCGCACTTCATGAAATTGTGATCGATGGAATCACTACTAATATTCCTCTATTGCAAGATCTAATGTTGGATGATGTATATATCAACGAACAACATAATATCCACTACCTCGAAGCTAAACTTTCTTCATAGCAAGTCTATTATTTATTTTTGAGCGAACAACACTTTATTGTGTTTGAAATAAGTTTACGCCTCGAACGTCACCAATACCTCGCGACTGAGATTCTGCTCGATGAACTTGGCGCAGTTTCTATAAGTGTGATCGATGCTGAAGATCACCCCGTTTTTGTTGAAGATGTCGACAGCACACCACTTTGGAAACATTTAACGTTAACGGCTTTATTTGTAGAAGACATTGCCTTAGAAAAATTACAGAACCCGATTGAAAGTGCCTTAGCTGCGCCAATCGAATTACATAAACGTCTGGTAGAAGAGCAAGATTGGCAAAAAAAATGGATGCAAAATTTGCAACCCATTCAGTTCAGTGAACGTTTGTGGGTCTGTCCTAGCTGGCTTACCTACCCCGATCCATTTGCAATCAATATACAACTCGACCCGGGCTTGGCATTTGGAACGGGAACACATCCCACTACATATTTATGCATGGAATGGTTAGCCAATTTTCCTCTACAGGGCAAAACAGTAATGGATTTTGGTTGTGGCTCTGGCATTCTTGCACTCGCGGCTTATTATTTAGGTGCTAAAAAAATCGTAGCCATTGATCATGACCCACAAGCCATACAAGCTACCCGTATAAATGCTAATAAAAATAATATCGATGATAAGGTGATGCTGACTGTTTTAGCAGACAAGCCGCCTGAGCAGATCTGTGACGTAATCATTGCCAATGTATTACTGTTGCCATTACTTCAGATCAGTAAAGATGTTACCAAGTCTATGGCACCCACAAGCAAAATAATTTTATCCGGTATACTTGACCAACAACTTGAACAAATGAAACAAGTTTATGAACCTACTTTTAAGTTTGATAAGATTCACTCAAAAAATGAATGGTTATTGATTGAAGCTACTTTGAATTGACATACAACTTAACGTATCAAGTTATAGTTTTAATTTAACAATGTATACCAAATGCCCAGAGTGTCGTGCAGTATTCCGAGTGACCACGGAACAGTTGCAAATGGCCGAGGGCTTAGTGCGCTGCGGAATTTGTGATGCTGTATTTAATGGTTCAGAACATATTGAAGAAAATCATGATCCAAACGCAGTTACCGAAAACTGGCGCACTCAACTTGATCACGATAGCAAGGATGAGCAGTGGTCAAACAATATTCCTGACAATGCATTTGATGATACATCTGATGTTGAACACCAAACCGATGACGATGCACTTACCGATACTGAAAGAGTACCCACGGTAATTCGCGACGACTTTGGCAGTAACACATTAGTCAAAACCAATAGCCCTATACAAATTACTGTTTTTACCTTAGGAGCGATTGCCTTAGCGATCTTTTTCTTAGGGCAAATTAGTTATTGGCAAAATGTAGATGTCCTCCCACGCACGTGGGTAAATGGTTTTTGTAACATGGCTGGCTGCGGACAAAATAATCAACGTGATGTTACCGCCATTAAGATGCTCAACCGAAATATATACACGCATCCGAATGTAAAAGACGCCTTGATGATTACCACTTCATTCGTAAACCAAAGTCCGTCCGCGCAAAATTACCCCTTACTTGCAATCACATTACTCGACACTCAAGGCCAGATAGTTGCCATACGTCGATTTAGCCCAAAAGACTATCTTGTTAATAAATCACTTGCAGATACACTAATGCCTCCAAATCAACCGATAGGCGCACGCCTTGAAGTGTTAGACCCAGGTAATAAAGTTATCGCATATGAATTCGAGTTCCACTAAAGAAACATTGAACTATAAGCCCTTGAAAATTGGGCCATATACTCTATCAAGCAATGTTTTGCTTGCACCTATGGCCGGAATAACGGATAGCGTGTATCGAAAAATTTGTATGCAACAAGGTGCTGGGGCAACCGTAGCAGAAATGCTGACATCTGATATAGCACAGTGGAATAGTAGTAAAAGTTCACAGCGTATTATTAAACCCACTGACCCCGAACCACGTATCGTTCAAATTTCTGGAACACAAGCTAACACAATGGCTACTGCTGCAAAGCTTTGTGTAGACAAGGGTGCACAAATCATTGACATTAATATGGGATGCCCCGCAAAAAAAGTCTGTAAAAGTAATGCGGGTTCCGCATTGTTAGCAGATGAAAAAAATGTTGCAAACATTTTAGAGGCTGTAGTTAATGCAGTAGATGCACCGGTTACGCTAAAGATAAGAACTGGTTTAACTCCACAAAATAGAAATGCAATTAACATTGCAAAAATTGCTGAATCTGCAGGCATACAATCGCTTGCCATACATGGGCGCACACGTCAATGCATGTATAACGGCAATGCTGAATACAACACAATAAAATCTGTGAAAAATATTATGTCAATTCCAGTTATCGCAAACGGTGATATTAATTCTCCACAAACTGCAAAAAAGGTCTTGGCTTTTACTGGAGCAAATGCGATTATGATTGGAAGAGCAGCGCAAGGTAATCCTTGGATATTTAATCAAGTTAATTGCCTGTTGCAAAATAAAAAGACGCTGCCCACACCCTCATTGGAAGAAATCGAAAGCGTAGTGATAACTCACATTGCTGGGTTGTACTCGCATTATGGAAGTAAGGTGGGTGTACGTGTTGCTCGAAAACATATCACTTGGTATTTAAAAAATTACAAAGGCTATGCGATATTTAAAGACTTGCTGTTGAAGGCAGATTGCCCACAACAACAACAAAAACATTTAAAACAATACTTTAAATATTTGCGTACAAACATAACGGAGTTAGCCGCATGAATGCATCATTTTCTACAGCACAAGTAACAAACTTACATCAGGAACGCCGCAAGCAACCACTTCGCGACAATGTAAAAAATTCTTTACGCTTATACTTAAATTCTTTAAGTGGACATGAGCCTGAAGAGCTGTACAAGATGTTCACTGAAGAAGTTGAACGCCCACTTCTTGAATCAGTAATGGAATATTGCAATGGCAATCAAACCAAAGCAGCAAGATGCCTAGGCCTTAACCGCGGAACTCTTCGTAAAAAACTTAAGCAATACGGCTTAAACTAAATATAAGCAATACACTTAATAATTTAGATCTGTTTGGCAAACTCAGGGCCACATACTGTAAGACGTGCCTTAATCAGCGTTTCCGATAAGACCGGCGTTGTAGAGTTTGCGCGTGAGTTAGCCAAATTAAAGATTGAGCTTCTCTCAACAGGCGGCACTGCAAAATTACTAAGTGAGAATGGAATTCCTGTAACGGAAGTTTCAGATCACACTGGCTTTCCTGAAATAATGGATGGCCGTGTAAAAACTTTACATCCAAAAATACATGGCGGCATTCTTGGTCGCCGCGGACAAGATGATGATGTCATGCAACAGCATGACATCGCTGCTATCGACTTGGTCGTCATCAACTTATACCCCTTTGCAGCCACGGTAGCGAATCCAGATTGCACGCTAGATCACGCGATTGAAAATATTGATATCGGTGGCCCTACGATGTTGCGTGCGGCAGCCAAAAACAATAAGTATGTAGCGGTGGTAGTCAATCCATCTGACTACGCGGAAGTACTTAAAAAATTACATGCAAACAATGTTTCATTAGATGATGAAACACGTTTTGATCTCGCGGTTAAAACTTTTGAACATACCTCTCAGTACGACGGGATGATTGCGAATTACTTAGGTAAAAAGTTGCCTAGCAGTGATAAGACTTTTCCTCGTACGCTAAATCTTCAGTTTCAGCAATCACAAGTATTACGATATGGTGAAAATCCACATCAACGTGGTGCGTTTTATATTGAAGAAGGTGTGCTAGAACCAAGTGTTGCATCATCTGAAGTCATCCAAGGCAAAGAACTATCATTTAATAATGTTGCAGATACTGATGCTGCATTAGAGTGTGTGCGCCAATTTTCTGAACCTGCATGCGTGATTGTTAAACATGCTAACCCTTGTGGAGTTGCTACCGCGGACAATATTTTGCAAGCCTATGAACTTGCCTATCAAACAGACCCTACTTCTGCATTTGGAGGCATCATTGCCTTCAACCAAACACTGGATACTGAAACTGCTAAAACAATTATTGATCGCCAGTTTGTGGAAGTCTTGATTGCTCCGAGTATTCCAGAGGAAACTCGAAAAGTATTAGCTGAAAAAAAGAATGTTCGCGTCCTAGAATGTGGAGACTGGCAAGGCACCGTTGAATCGTTTGACTATAAGCGTGTTTTAGGTGGTTTATTGGTACAAGATCGTGATCTTGGGGTCATCAATAGAGATGACTTAGAACTCGTATCTAAACGCCAACCGACAGAACAGGAGCTCACCGACCTCTTGTTTGCTTGGAAAGTGGTTAAATTTGTTAAATCTAATGCCATCGTTTATGTACGCAATCAACAAACTATAGGTGTAGGCGCCGGCCAGATGAGCCGAGTTTATTCCGCTCGCATTGCTGCGATAAAAGCTCAAGATGTGGACTTAGAGGTAGCTGGCTCTGTTATGGCTTCAGATGCATTTTTTCCTTTTAGAGATGCTATTGATGCAGCACATGAGAATGGCATTACCGCTATTATTCATCCAGGCGGTTCAATTAATGATAAAGATGTCATTGCAGCTGTTGATGAACTTGGCATGGCGATGGTCTTAACTGGCATGCGACATTTTCGCCATTAATAAAATCTTTTTTAATGCCTTTTATATTTTAACATTCCATAGCAGCACTTTCTGAGTTGCTCATTTATTCACTCATAAATTCTTTTTTTCAAAAGTTCTAAGCCCCATATAAAACACACTCCACATGGCGCTTGTTACTCAAATTATCAGCATCATGTTCCCCATTGTTGCAATTGTTGCCTTAGGCACTCTTATGGGACGCATCTCTAAGCTGAATATGCGTACCGCAAACCATCTAAACTTAGATGTGTTTGTTCCGGCATTGGTATTTGCTTCGTTAAGTGACAAATCATTTTCACTTGCTCCTCATATTTCGCTCGCTATTGCTGGGCTGATCATAGTACTTCTGGCAGGATTCATTGCTTTTCTCATTGCTAAATCTACAAACTATTCCTTTCAAACAATCGGACCACCGATGATGTTTCATAATGCGGGCAATGTGGGATTACCCATTATGAGCCTTGCTTTTGGTAAACCTGGGTTAGTAACTGGGTTAGTTTTATTCTTAGTCGGCAACCTAGCTCATTATGGGCTAGGTACTTATATACTGAATTCTGGGCAAGGGATTAAAGTTCTTCTTAGACAAACTGTTATTTGGGCGGCTATCGTTGCATTACTCATCAATGCTTCGCCAATCGTTATCCCGGAAAGTATTATGCTACCGATTTCTATGCTAGGCCAAATCGCAATTCCTTTGATGTTATTTTCATTAGGAGTTCGAATTGCCTCAATAGACTTGCAAGAATGGAAAATTGGATTGTTATTTGCAGTCCTTACTCCTACAGTGGGCTTTTGTATTGCTTTTGCACTCGTATTGACCTATGAGTTCACCGCAGTTCAAGCAGGGTCATTATTGCTTTTTGGCACCTTGCCTCCAGCAGTTATGAATTTTTTATTTGCGGAAAGATTTAATCAAGAGCCTAAATCTGTTGCATCCATCGTGCTGGTAGGCAATCTATTCGCTATGATTACATTACCCTTAGCGCTTGCTTATGTATTAACAAATTTTACCTAGAGATTTACTTTAAACATTATTATGAAAATATTGGTTATTGGCGGCGGCGGTCGCGAACACGCGTTGGCTTGGAAATTAAGCCAATCACCCAAAGTTTCAAAAATTTATGTAGCGCCTGGTAATGCTGGCACTGCAGAAGAGCCTAAAACGGAAAACATTGCGATTGATGCGGAAGATATTACTGGCCTCAAATCTTTTGCGATTGAAAATAATATCGATTTAACCATCGTCGGCCCCGAGGCACCTTTAGTTGCAGGTATAGTCGACACTTTTAATGAATCATCATTGCCTATCTTTGGTCCTACAGCAGCAACCGCAAAGTTAGAAGGTTCAAAAGCTTTTGCAAAAGAATTTATGCAGCAAAATGCTATTCCAACCGGCGACTATGCTGTATTTACAAATTATCAAGCAGCAGAAGATTATATTTCATGTCAAACATTTCCACTCGTTATCAAAGCGGATGGTTTAGCTGCGGGGAAAGGTGTTGTCATCGCACAATCAAAATCAGAAGCATTACAATGTGCAAAACATATGCTGAGTGGCACCAGTTTTGGTAATGCGGGGCATCGTATTGTCGTTGAAGAATTTATCCAAGGAGAGGAAGCAAGTTTTATATGCATGATAGATGGTAAAAATATTTTGCCATTAGCCAGTTCGCAAGATCACAAGGCACGTGACGAAGGGGATAAAGGTCCAAACACAGGCGGCATGGGCGCTTATTCACCAGCACCTATTGTTGATGAAAACATGCATCAGAAAATTTTAGATCAAGTCATCTCCCCTGTTGTCGATGGCTTTGCCAAACAAGGCACACCTTATGTTGGCTTTTTATATGCAGGAGTAATGATCAACTCAGACCTTACCCCTAAAGTACTGGAATTTAATTGCCGTTTTGGCGACCCTGAAACACAACCAATACTTATGCGTATGCAATCTGATTTTGCAGAGCTTTGCATAGCTGCGGTAAACAAAGAGCTAGATCGCCATATCATTAAATGGGATCCACGCTCTGCCCTAGGCGTTGTGCTCGCGGCTGGGGGTTACCCAGAAAGTTATGGTAAGGGTGATGTAATACAAGGCTTACCTGTAGAATCAGAAACAGATAAAGTCTTTCATGCCGGTACTAAAATTGAAAATGGAAAAGTTGTTACTAATGGTGGGCGAGTATTGTGTGCCGTAGCGCTTGGTAATGATATTGCTGACTCGCAAAAGCATGCTTATCAACTAGCAAAAAATATCTCATGGAAAAATATGTTTTATCGTAATGATATTGGTTACCGTGCAATAAAATCCAATACTTGAGTTATCACTCAAATAAAATAACGTTTCTCATTCTGTATTTAGTAATCTGACAACAAATGAATAACTGTTCGATTATCGATTTAAGTTAATTTCTCATCTCAAACTAAGCAATTAATTTAATATATTTTTTGCAAACGATTTCACATTTCTAAATAATTTTAACTACCACAAAATACTATTAGGCGTTGCAATATTGACAGTCAATTAAATTAGACTACTATTACCCAACAATATTTAATTAAATAATAATAGTTACTAGTTACATATATATGAGTTTATTATTGAATATTCATTCAATAATAAACTCATATAACTAGATATAAGATATTGTCATACATGGGGAAGTATTATGGGGCGGCAACCTTCGTTTGAAAGGAAGGATATTATTGATAAAGCATCTCAAGTATTTTTGCGTAACGGCTTTCAACGCACAACCATCAAAGATATAACCAATGCAACAGGTTTACAGCCCGGCAGCCTCTATTCTGCTTTCGAAAATAAATCAGGCTTGTATACGGAAGTCATTGAATACTATACAAAACGGCAAATTACTTTTTTAGACGCCTGCGAAGAACAAAATGATTCGAGCCTTGGTGCGTTAAAAGCATTTTTCAAACTAACCAGTTCTAACATTATCAACCATACGCCCGATGCGCATTGCTTATTAGTTTATGGAGTTTTTGAAATACCCAAAAGAGAAAAAAACTTACGCTATTACATTCAATTAAAATTGCAAGAAATTGAATCACACGTTTATGCATTGCTAGCCAAAGCACAAGAAAAAAATGAAATTAATTGCGAGGAAAATCCTGTTGAGCTCGCACGTTTTCTGATGACGCTTTTATTTGGGCATCGTGTCTTAGCACAATTACATTCAAATGCTGAAACAGTAGATAATACTATTGAAAGAGTTTTTAGATTTTTAGAATCTAGCAGTAGTAATTAAAAAGATTAGTATTACTTTATGCCCTTTTCATTGCTGCAAAAAATTCTTCATTGGTTTTAGACGATTGCATACGAGCGAGCATAAAGTCAATCGATTCAATCTCATCCATAGGGTGCAAGAATTTACGCAGTACCCAAATCTTGGCTAACTCATCTTTATCAGTAATCAATTCTTCACGACGAGTACCAGAACGATTTATGTTAATCGCTGGGAACACACGTTTTTCAGCAATACGTCGGTCCATATGTATCTCCATATTACCGGTACCTTTAAATTCTTCATAGATCACTTCATCCATCTTTGAGCCTGTTTCTACAAGTGCTGTAGCAATAATGGTTAGGCTACCGCCTTCTTCAATATTTCTCGCCGCTCCAAAAAATCGTTTCGGTCTCTGTAACGCATTAGCATCCACACCACCGGTTAATACCTTGCCAGATGCTGGCACTACGGTATTATAAGCACGCGCTAAACGTGTAATCGAATCTAGCAGGATCACTACATCCTTCTTGTGTTCTACTAAGCGCTTAGCTTTTTCAATAACCATCTCAGCCACCTGCACGTGACGACTGGCAGGCTCATCAAAGGTACTCGAAACAACCTCTCCTTGTACCATGCGAGACATTTCAGTTACTTCTTCCGGTCGCTCATCAATCAACAATACAATTAGATAACACTCCGGCTGATTGGTAGTAATGCTTTGCGCAATATTTTGCAGCATTAACGTTTTACCTGCTTTAGGTGGTGAAACAATCAGGCCACGTTGGCCTTTACCGATAGGAGCACAAATATCAATAATGCGTGCTGTTATATATTCTGTACTGCCATTTCCACGCTCAAGCTTTAGACGTTCATCTGGATGTAAAGGAGTTAAATTTTCAAATAAAATTTTGCGCTTTGCATTTTCAGGCTTGTCATAATTGATCTTGTCCACTTTGAGCATCGCGAAATAACGTTCACTATCTTTAGGTGGGCGAATTTTCCCTGATACCGTATCACCCGTACGCAAACCAAATCTGCGAATCTGACTAGGAGAAACATATATATCATCTGGACCCGCTAAGTATGAACAATCTGCAGAACGTAAAAACCCAAACCCATCTTGCAAAATTTCTAGTACACCATCACCAAGGATGTCTTCACCGTTTTTTGCATGTGCTTTAAGAATCGCGAAGATAATGTCTTGCTTACGTGATCGCGACAAATTGTCGATCTTCATGTCTGCAGCAATATCAATCAATTCAGCAGCTGATTTTATTTTTAGTTCGGTTAAGTTCATAGCATATAGATCTGTTTATTTAATAAGGTAATGGGTTTGTTCAGCAATCTAGTAAAGTATTGCTTACAGTCAAATAACACTTATATAGCGTTATTTTTAGAAAGTTCTAGTAAGATTTTGGTAAATTTTTGGAAAATTTATGAAAAATTACTAGAAGAATAATCTAGTACGGTCGGTATATTATATTTTTGTATTAATTAATTTTTGATGAAATGAAGGACGCGTGAAAGGTTGAAATTTAAATACTTTGATCAATAAACGCAGTTAATTGCGATTTTGATAATGCACCAACTTTCGTAGCTTCTGCATTACCGTTTTTGAAAATCATCAATGTTGGAATCCCACGGATTCCATACTTTGGTGGCGTGTTGGGATTATCGTCAATATTAAGCTTAGTAATCTTAAGCTTACCCTCATAATCACCTGCAATTTCATCTAGAAGTGGAGCAATCATTTTGCATGGGCCACACCATTCTGCCCAATAATCAACTAGTACGGGCTGCTCGCTTTGTAAAACTTCTTCTTCAAAACTGTCATCTGTAACGTGACAAATACTTTCACTCACTTAACTAAAACTCCAAATTGATAAATAAATTAAACGTTGTTTTTGAAATCGAACACCTGGATTGGTGTGCTAGGGGGTCTAAAAGTAGATAGCTCTATTTTTATGTATTCTTTATACGATTACAAGTAGATTCACACCATATAGATTAAATATGGGCATATTTACCGATAAAAGTGCCAATTTTTTATCTCTGTAAAGGCAAATTAGGTTGTTTTTTGGTCTATTTATTCGTTATCTACCCTTCACGAAATATAATACTTGCCTGTCTTAGGCAAAGGATTTATTTCATGAGATTAAGCTATCAATAGCCAAAATGCTTATTCATAATCATTGATACAGGCATTTAATAAAGACCCATGAAAAAATTATCAATTTGTATATTAGGCGGTACAGGATTTGTTGGTAATCGTTTATGTGCTGAACTCGTCACGCGTGGCCATCATGTAAAAGTGTTAACACGACAGCGCGAGCGGCATCGAGCTTTACTCGTACTACCTTCATTAGAACTCATTCAAGCTGACGTTCATAACGAAAATGATTTAAAGCATGAGTTTGAAGACTGTGATGCGGTCATTAGTCTAATAGGTATTCTAAATGAGAAGGGACATGATGGTAATGGATTTCATACAGCTCATGTTGAACTCGCACGCAAAGTAATTAGTGCCTGTTCCTCAAATAAAGTTCCAAGACTCCTACACATGAGCGCTTTGAATGCGCATCCTGATGAAAAAAGTTTTTATTTGCGAACCAAAGGCGAAGCTGAAAATTATGTGCACACCTTTGCCGCAAATAAAATTTCTGTCACAAGCTTCAGACCCTCAGTAATTTTTGGTGCTGAAGATTCCTTTATCAATCGATTTGCTGCAATCTTGAAATTTGCTCCTGTTCTGCCTTTAGCATGTGCCAAAACAAAGTTTGCACCCGTTTATGTTAATGATGTCGTTCAGATCATGGCGAATGCGTTAACTGATAAGCATACTTTTGATCGACGAATTAATCTTTGTGGGCCTAAGCAATATAGTCTAAAACAGCTCGTACAATATGTTGCGGATACTAGCGACCTGAACAGAATAATTTTTGGTCTACCTAACTGGGCTTCTAAATTACAAGCGAATATTCTCGAATACGTGCCCGGCAAACCGTTTTCTGTAGATAATTATCTATCACTTCAAAAAGACAGCATCTGTGATGAATCAACACAAAGTGATTATCCATGCACAACTTCCATGGAATCTATTGTGCCAGGCTATTTACAAAACAAAGCTAAGTTCAAACAGTTTCGCGCAAAACGATCAAACAAATTATGATTCACAAACATCTGTATTAAATAATGCTTCCTTGCGTTGTTCCTCAGGAAGCTTACCAATTATTTTTACGTAGTTAAAAAATCTCTCCAAATCATTTCCACATAAAGCAAAAATTCTGTGAAATGATGGTACTAATTCTCGATACAGTGAAATTGCACCAAGCTGTGCATTATTCAATGGGCCAGACATCCACTTAGAGTATCGTTCAATGTGCTTATTATTGTCACTTAGCTTGATAAACTTTCGTCGCATCTCTGCAATCAATATTTGCTTCTCAACTTGCATTTTCTCTGTATCAAAATTTTGCAGATATAACATTTCAAACTCATCACGATTATCTTTAATAAAGTTAGAAAAAACAGATTTTTGTAGCAACCATTCCTCATAGCGTCGTATATCTTCCGTACGCTCATGCGCATGCAACCATGCCCTCACTCCAATCTCCTCAACGGCTGTAGCAAATGCTTCATTGAAGTTTCCATCACCTTTCAAATAATACTGCTGGTGGGCCAGCTCATGAAAAATATAGGAAGCAGTGACGATTTCACCTCGATCCAACATACTGCTTAACAGTGGATCATCAAACCAACCTAACGTTGAATATGCAGGAACACCTGCTACGTATACATCAAGCCCTTGCTTAACCAGCTGTTCTGCATATCTATTCGCTTCCGATTCATCAAAATATCCTCGATAGGGGACACAGCCGACGATTAAAAAACACCATTGCTGAAGCGCTATAGAATATTCAGGAGCCGCAAATACATTCCATGTCACATAGGGCCTGTCTAACTGCACATAACTACGATAACTATCATTTTCAGGTAATGTAAGTTGCTGA
>CALAJL010000107.1 GCA_937922735.1 uncultured Gammaproteobacteria bacterium
CTCCATTTACAGTGCCTTCTAAAGCATATTCTTGCAAAGAATCTGAGCTATAGATAATACTTGCTAGTAAGTTTGTCTTTAATATTGGTTCATGCTGAGTTTTTGCTAATACAAATGCACCAGTGCCTACATTCACAAAAGTGGTTTGATCATTCAGTTCGCCATAACCATATACAGCGCTATTTTGATCTCCATTTACTAATACCATGGGATAACTGAATTTTTTCAGATTTCCATAATTATGCATATTAGGCGCAAGCTGCGGGAGATTCTGCTTGCTGATAGAAAAAGCACTCAATAAATCATCATCCCAACCCTTGCTTTGCAAATTCCATAGCAAAGTGCGATGCGCATTAGAATAATCCACCACACATGGTTGTTGTTCGAGTAAATTACGTAGCAAATAAGAAGCCAGTGGCCCGTACTTTAGGTTGTTGTGCTGCTTGGCCTGTTTAACATTTGCATCATTTTGAAGAAGCCACTGTAATTTTGACGCACCATAGTGCGCTGATAATGGCAAACCTGTCTTTTCTTTGATTACATTCTCGGCAATAGAAAAACCATTTAAATTATCTTGCGCTCGGGTATCAAGCCAACTTAGTGCCGGTGTAATGGCATCACCCGTTAATGAATTCCAGGCGATGACGGTTGATCTTTGTGTAGTAAGTGCAACCCCAACCTCTGTGAGTTGATGTTCCTTTACATATGTGTTTGCATCTTTTAAAACCTTTTCACAGGATGCAAGAATTTGTGACCCATCTTGTTCTATATGGTTTGATTCAAGATATAATAAATCAATTTCCTGTTGTGATTTATAAAGAGATTCACCAGCATGATTATAGATAATCGCACGCGTGGAATGCGTGCCTTGATCAATGACGATTATATTCGAATACGTCATGAGCTGTATAACTTTGGAATTATATTTTACTCTTAATATAGTAGATCAAACGGAACCCCAACAATACTGCTAAGATAGCTGCATAGATCATGGGTTCACGTGTATCAACTTTAACCATCCACCAAAAATGCAACACGGCTAGCATTGCAATTAAATAGATAAGTCGATGCAGCTGTATCCACCGATACTGTAATCGCTCCACCATTTTATTGGTTGAAGTCACAGCAAGGGGAATAAGCAAAATAAAAGCAGAGAAACCAGCTGTAATAAATGGTCGCTTGAACACATCATCAATTATTTCACTAAAATCGAAAAATTGGTCTAATACGATATAAGAGGTTAAATGCACGCACACATAGAAGAATGCAAACAAGCCCACCATTCGCCGATATTGAATAATATTATGCCAGCGTGTAATTCGTATGAACGGTGAAAATGCCAAAGTTAATAACAATATTCTAAGCGCCCAATCACCTGTGTATCGGTTAATCGTTTCAATAGGATTAGCACCAAAGCCGTCTGAATAGAAGCGGTACGCCAGCATACCTAAAGGCAGTAGCAATAATAAAAAGAGCACGGGCTTAATTTTGCCCGATTGTATAGTTAACACAGTTTTCTCGGTGTTTTTTTGTATTCTGAAATATTAGATTAAAAGTGTTCCTTAAGATCCATGCCAGAATACAAGCTAGCCACTTCATCGGCATAGCCATTAAACGGTAATGTCTCTCGCTTTAAGAACTCACCAATTCTGCGTTCCCGTTTTTGACTCCAACGTGGATGATCCACACTAGGGTTTACATTCGAATAAAACCCATACTCTCTAGGACCGGCAATATTCCAACTTGTAGCGGGCTGTTCCTCAAGAAACGTAATACTTACAATAGATTTAATACTCTTGAACCCATACTTCCATGGCACGACTAAACGTAACGGAGCACCATTCTGATTAGGTAATTCCTTACCATACAAACCTACTGCTAAAATGGTTAATGGATGCATGGCTTCATCTATACGCAGCCCTTCTCTATAAGGCCATTCTAAAACTTCACGCTTTTGTCCTGGTAAATTTTCAGGATCCAATATGGTTTTAAATTCAACATACTTTGCTTTTGAGGTTGGTTTAAAGCGCTTTAAAATTGGCCCAAGCTCAACGCCCACCCATGGCACTACCATTGACCACGCCTCTACACAACGTAGACGATAAATTCTTTCTTCTAGTTTTCCAGGAGAAATAAAATCTTCTAATGCATATTCGCCTGTTTCTTCACACTCACCAGATACCAAAACATTCCACGGCTTAACTTTAAGCTGTTGTGCATTGCGCTTTGGATCGCCTTTATCTAAACCTAGTTCATAGAAATTGTTATAACTAGTAATTGCATCTTGAGGGGTCAATTCATCTTTGGTAGAAAAATCACTCTTGATAATTTTATCAAAACCGATATCTGCAGAAGCCATAGTAGGCAACATTAAAGAAGGCGCCAGGGATAATGCCGTAATCGATGCAGATTTTTGCAAGAATTTGCGGCGATCTTTATATACAGCCTGATCGGTTATATCAGACTCTTTTAAATCCGTAGGTTTACTCGTTTTTAGCAACATATATATCGCCTTGTTGGTTACATATTTATCTAGAGATATTTAGAACTAATTTTATAATAAGGGTTCAACTTATTATATACCGCTTAATCAGCATACCTGTATTATACAAGCTGTTCGATATCTGAATAATAGTGAATAACGGAAAGTTAGCTTTCATTGTTATAAGAATTAAGTAAATTGACCAGATCTTTTGGATCAAATGGCTTCTCAAACACCCCGATCGCACCATTTTTAGTCGCGATATCACACACAGTTCCATGCATTGCCGTAATGAAAACGATGGGTATGTGGACTTTATCTTCGATCAATTTTCGCTGAAGGTCTAAACCCGTCATTCCAGACATATTATGATCTAGCACTAGAATTCCATTCTGTGGCTTTGGATGAGCGTCTAAGAATGCTTCAGCTGAATGAAACACCTCAACCTCATAACCATATTTTTTTAGTATTAAGGTATGCGAATGACAAACAATCCGATCATCATCGACTAAAAATATTTTTTTTAATTTTGCAGGAGATTCCTCCACCTGATATCACACCTAATATTATTATCGATTTAACACTTCAAATGTCCCACGTGCCATTTTTCCACTTGATGGTGTCGCAAATCTTACCTTAACTTTTTTTGCATTAACTGTTATACATAATCCTTTAAAAAGCTGGTGGTAGATATTGTCATCATAATGTATGTTTATTGTAGTAGAAAATCCAATATCCTTATATTCATCTACACAGATTTTTATATTTTCTGGCTCATCTTCATCAAAGATGGTATTCGACATGCTCTGTTTGCCGCCTATCTGCCAAGCTTGGATGTTATTTTTTGACGTATCATTACATGCAGCAATTGCAAAACATAACAATACAAATAGACTTAACTTATTCATTATATTTGCCACATGTCATTTATAACTATTAAAACCTAAGCTTAAGGTTGTAATCTTACGGGCAGTGCTTTTGAATGCACTTGAAAAAAAGTGACTTTAACCTGTTTATGACATTGATTCAGATCAAACACTACAGTACCTTTCCCATTTTCAAATTCCGTGGAAACGGAATATTTGTTAACTGCACAACTAGAATACAGCCAATGCTCATAACGTTTGTGGCCAGCATGCCTAATATGGGTAATGTTATTAACCCGACCTAGTACACTTAAATGATCTAATTCTTTTTGAAATTCTTCTTTTGAGAATAATTTACTAAAGCCTTTATTAACATATGGCATCAGACCCTCATAGTTCCATTCTGAGAGCTCAGACATTACTTGTTTTACAATTGGAACATTAAATCTATCAGCCTCACGCACTAATTCTGCGCCTTCACTTCGCACCTTGGTCACTAACAATCCCACCATCAAAAGCATTGCGATAACAACGATAGAAATTATTATTTTAATGTACGTCATTTGATTATTTTATATGACTTAATAATAAATTTCAGGATCGTTTTTGAATTGAAAATTATTAACAACAAAAAAAAGCCGGGGCAATTTCTTGCCCCGGCCTATGATCACAAATCCTTTGTGAGTTCTAACAAGCTTTAGTTTGGACCAAGTTGAACCTGGTTTAACACATCTTGGTTAGGATTCACTGGATTCTTCAGCGTACCTAAGTACGCAAGTAGCGCATTTTGACCGCCTTCACTTAAATTTAAGAAACGATCACGTTCACGTTGAGCTTCGCCACCGTGGAATGCAATTGCTTCAAAAACAGAAAGTGCACGACCATCATGCAAGTATGGTGCTGTATCAGCAAGGCCCCATAATTTCATCGTAATGAAACTACAGTTGGTGATTTCAGTACCGGCTACTTCGTTATCACAATCAGGTGTCTCTAACGCATGGAATGACTCGGCAAGTCGAGAACCCATGTTGTGACGTTTATAGTCAGAGAAGATAGGTACTCTAATACCACCACGATTATTAGTTTCAAATCGTGCTCCTTCTGGCACATCACTACTTAAGTCAACAGAGAAGTAAGGATCATCATCTGGATCTATTACACCACCACCAGTTATACGATACTCAAGCACTGGGCTACGAGTATTGATGGTAGGTTTATGACATCCAGTACAACCGATTCGGTTGAAAATGCGCTCACCACGTTGTTGTTCATTAGTAGACAATTCCTGTTGGAATGGACGCTCAGATGTAGTTAAGAAAATGTGTAACGCAGACATTTCGCCTGTAGTTAACTCATCTTCAATACCGTCACCATCAGGATCTCCAGGTCCAAATTCATCCACTGATTGCATACCTATATGGAATGCCATCGCACCCGTGTCAAAGCCACGGATAGTATCGAATTCACCTTTACGACCAAATGGACGAATAACCAAGTCACCGTCAACACCTTCTACATTTGAAGTATCTAGATCACCGTTTGGCTTAGCAATGATGTCACCAAAGTCAATGCCTTTGGCTACTAATGGTAATCGCACACGACGATCAGCACGGTTAGCTAAACGCGAAGCCAATGTAGAAATTCTGTTTAAACGAGCAGAAATTTCCATGCCAGCTAATTCAACACCGCCCATACCTAAGTTCTTAGGAGGGTTAATGGCACGACCATCAAAAGCTGCAATACCTAAACGATCTAGACTATTGCCATCCGAATCATCGATATCAGCATTTCTAGAATTAAAGAATGGTGATGCAGAAATACCTGCTTGACCACCTACACCTAATATTGCCGGTATAACAGAATTGTCAATCACACCATGGCACTCTAAACACGTCTGTGTGTCCATACCATTCAAGCGTAACCAAGTACCATTGCCTTGTAAGGTAGGTCGTCCGGTATTACCAAGAATTCCATCACCGTCACCTGAACCATTTTCAGTGGTTGGGTCATTAGGGTTAATGCCAGGGCCGTCACCATGTCCATCCGCATGACGGAATGGTGTGGTGTACATCAATGCGCCTTGTTGACGAATTTCAGTAAGACTCATGCTAGGCAAGCTATCTTGAGTAATAGTGGTTCGTAGTGCAGGCCCATTTCCATTACGGTTATAGAAATCAGAGCTAAACGCAACATCATCAAATTGAGTAACTAACTCATCAGTGATTACATTGCTAATGCCTTCACCACCTTCGCCACCTTCACCTGAATCACCACCGTCTCCGCCGTTACCCGCGTCGCCATCATCACCGCCGTTGCCGTCACCAAAAAGCTCTTGAAGAATATCAAGAATTTCTTGTGGTACACCGTCAAGAGCCGCAACCTGAATACCATTGCTAGCCGCAGCATTACTTCCAGCAGAACCACCAGCATTGTTGCTAGAACCACCACTGTTTGATGAAGAACCTGATGCATCACCATCGCCATCAGACATGATCACGACTTCTACATCAGCATTAGAAAGGGCTACACCACTGTCATCGTCGTCAGCAAATTCTGACAAGAACTCAGCTTCTTGAGCTGCAGCATCAGAACTTCCATCATCCGATGGTAAGAGGGCCTGAATTTCATCAGGAATTGCATCTTCTGCAATAGCAATCTTCGCACTCGATAGAGGCGCAACTACTAATAGCATTGATGCTAAAAAAACTTTAGTAAAGTGCTGTTTCACTTTTTCCTCCCAAATTAAAAATTTGGTTTAACACATATCCATGCATGTTCTAGGCAAAGAATTCGTTAAACAGCTAGTAATATATTTTTATTGATGTATTAAAAAAAGCGCGTTTTCTTGGGGCTTTCTAATCTGTCTCAAACAACATCAATAAAAATTGTTTTGTTCACCAATTAATCATAACGAGTGAAGTACTAAAATCTTAATGTTGGGTAGCTAACGTTTGTTAGCTACCCATCACCTACTAAAAGGGATCACTAAGATTTAAATCAAAGTTATTACACTTTGATTAAATTGCAGCGATACCAAAACCACTACTTGAGATCGCTTGATCACCATCGGCTGGAGGTGTGTAACGACCTTCAAGCACTAAGTCACCAGGACGACAATCATCCGTACCATCACTTTTATCAAAGATAGTATCTTCACCCGCACAATCTTCAATTACACGATAGATTGCGATAGTGGTTGCACCACCTGGTAACCATGTCCAGTCACCTGAACTGTTTTGGCCACTTGCGAAAGGTACTGGCGTATTTAAAGCATAGAGATACTCAGTCTGATCTGCAGGGCCTTGAGTAAGAGCCATGTCTAAACCACCCGCTTGATACAAGAAGTCGCTTTGATCCGTTGGGATCGCGCCACCATTTGCGTCAGTCGCAGGAGAACTAGAAATTCTATGACGGAAGTTTTCAACTACGCCTGAGAACTGAGGTACACCATCCACAACAATTACCGGTGGACCACCGTCTTCCATAATACAAGTATTAATATCCATTCTTCGAATGGAAATACCTGAATTAAAGAATGCCTGTGCATACACTGTGTTAGTACGAGTCGAAACTTGTGACCAACATGTGTCATCACCTAAGTCAGGCTTGTTCGGTTGGATACGTACTTTTGCACCAAACTTATTGAGAGTGAACTGTGAAGTACCGCCTTGCCCACGTTGTTGGAAACTACCATGCGTCATGATTACACAATCATTGAAGTCATCACCATCACGTGGAAGTACTGAGAATCCAAAGTTGTCATTACCTGTAGTTTCACTGACTACTGGATTAGTGAAACGTGGAGCAATGTCATCAGGGCTAGCACCATTGAATGGACCTGTTCCACCGGCATTATAACCAAGGAAATTTGCCAATGTTGTAGCAAATCCAGAACGATCCGCCATTGGACGACCATTCAAACGTAGCTTGATCACTTCAACGATATCATCTTCCGTACCATTACCCAGTGCAAAGAAGGTATTACGTTGTGAAACGATAATTTGACGGCCTTCGTTTATGAAAGAAGACTGCGCTGGGTCACCGTTAGGATCACGTGTAGTTGAATGTGCAATTCTGCGGAATGTTCCACGACGGTTATTAAAACGCCAAATTGTATAAGTAGTTGGCTCAAAGTCTTCAATTTCAGGACGCTCGCCACAAATTGTGCCAAGAGGCGTCATGAAACCTACAGGTAGTCCTGGGCAACCATTAAACTCAACTTCGCCTGAACCTGCATTAATGGTTGTAACCAAGTCACGTGCAAATCCAAGTACACGACGTGAATCGCGTGATACTGAACGTGGCTCTTGACCAACAGTAGAAGCAGTATCAGTTAAACTCACACTGCATTTGTTAACGCGGAACGCAGAAACTGAACCGGCCAAGCTATCACTTGTTGGATCAAAGCCAGCATTGATCATCATTGCATACGTGCGGTTTTCCCACTTTTGTACAATTACAGAGAACTGACCTGACGTTACGATGCCATCATCGTTACCATAGCCACCTGACTCTGCACGTTGCACTTCTGTAAGCATACCGTCTGCACCACGTGAAAAAACAATTAAACGGTTTTGCTGTGCATTGCCAGCATCATCACGTTTCGTTCTATTTTCATTCATAAAGACAGCACCTTCACGTAGGTCGTAATCACAACCTCCAGCACTGTCTTCTGCCATCGCAGTTGTAAACGGTACTGCAAGCAGTGCCGCTACCATCGATAGCATTATTGATTTAGATATTTTCATATCCTCCCTCCTAGTAGTCTTAACATTAAGAAACATGCTTTAACTTGAGTAATCACGTAAACCTTTGGTTTATTAAAATTACTAAAGACACTCCATTTTAAAGAGTGCATGTCTCATTGTTTGAAATTTAGCTTCGCTTAGAGTGAGGAAATAGTTGCCTCAATCGAACCAAACTAAATTTCGTTTTGCAACTGTACGCATGCGCACAGCAAACAAATCGTAAATTCATAGGTTGATCAGGCAGGTATTAGGCCCGGAGTGTACTTTTTAACGTCGTGTTTTTTGGACGTTTGATAGCTCGGTATGTACGAGCAATTGAAAGGACGTTGGTTTAGGTCCCGTATATTTGTGGGCAGAAATACCCATAAATTTTTATATAATTATCTGAACTTTATAGGCTATTAATTTAATCAAATCAAGCACTAATCAGATAATTTAGATTGAATAAAAATTCATATTTCACATAATTCATTTAGTTTGAGTGAGTTACGATGATCTTTAGTAAACCACTTAAACTTTGATGTAGATTTGGTTAATTTTTAACCTGAGTTTTAATGGCATAACGAATTATTTCTATAAACGAATTTAAGCCACTATTTCTTATTAAATTTGATGGACAATTAACTGGGCTTAACATTCGAACGATCAAACATATCACCCGTAAATTTATTAACATTATCTACCGATTTGACAAGCTCTGATGCGATTAGCGCAACTTTTTTACGTTGATTTCGAGACTCCGAACGTAACATTTCAAATGCTTGCTCTGAACTAATATTATAGCGTGCCATGAGTATACCGATTGCTATACTCGTCTCCCGTCCTTGCTGAAGCGCAGTATTGAGTTGTGATTCGGTTTGCTTAAGCTGTCTAATTTCTGCAGCACGTTGCATAGCAGACTCTATTGTTGGCAGTACATGCTCAACATCTATTGGTTTAACCAAATAGCCCAACGCACCTACTTCAGCGGCTTTTGCTACAAATTCATCATCTGAATAGGCTGATAAAAAAATACAAGACACCTCAGCTTTTTCTCTGAGTTCTTCGGCGGCTTCCACACCCGATATGTCTGGCATTTGAAAGTCCAAAATCGCAAGATCAGGTTTCATATCACATCCGATATCCACAGCCTCTCTTCCGCTACTGGCTTCGAGCACATCAAAATCATGTTGGCGTAAATTTTTTGCCATGGTGACACGAATCACACGGTCATCATCTGCAAGAAGTATTTGTGCTTTAGACAATTAACTCACTCCATAATACTACAATTTATTATTATAACTTTTCATATATTTTTTATTATTATTATAGACTTATATATTTTTTATGATGCTGCTTCTAATATATTCATCTCGGAAGCATATAGATTAAGCACTACAGGAGGTTGCAAGCTAAGGATTGCTTTCAAGTATTTACCTTCTTGGCGGTATTTGAGATCAGCACCCTCAGGTGGCATTAATGACTGCAACATGCCTAATCCTACGCCACCACTCGCCAAACTTTCCTCAAAATTAAACTGATGAATTTCTGCATTCTCGATGACGTTAGAGACTTCGATCGTCAATTTCGATTCATCATTCTGTATAATAATTCGCACTCCATCAGAATCTACCGCATCTGGAGAACGATGCTTCATAGCATTTGTAATCAGTTCTGAAACAACAAGCGAGACTGCTACAGTTTCTTCTTCCCATAGTTCCAAATACTCCGCATCATCACAAAGCACTTCGAAAGATACTTCTTGTGAAAATAGTTTGCTTGAAGCCTGCGTAATTCGTTTAACTAGTTCAACCAAATTGACCAATCTATGCTCAGAATCAATCATTAGATTGTTAACGATAGAAATAGTATCTACTTGGTTAATAGATGTAACGAGAACGTTATGTAGCTCGGGGTAAGCATCTAAATTTACTTTTAATAAACCTACAATGGCCTGTAGATTATTTTTTATGCGATGTCGCATTTCTCTACTCACTTCATCACGCTGCACTTTTATATGATCCAGTCTTTCTTGTTGACTGGTTGCACGCTGTGTTACGTCTCTGCAAAGTATTCTTAGTTCACGTGGCGTACCTTTTTGCGCCTCAATTAAACGTAGCCTATGGTGAGTATTAATCAGTACACCTTCTTTTGTCAGCATACGAATTTCCATTTCAAATTCGTTTACCTGATCTTCAAATACAACATTGAAATGTCTATTTGCACGTCGTATATCATTCTCATGCATCAAATTCCAAATTGGCTTATTTAGCAGTTCATTTTTTGTATAGCCAAGATACTGAGCACAAAACTCGTTAACGGATTGAATGATTCCATTTGCATCAACTGAGAAATACATATCTGGTGCGTTTTCATATAAATCATGTAGCCTTGTCTGACTTCGCAATAACTTCTGTTGCATTTCAACGCGCTCGGTTACATCGTGCACCAATGCTAAATAAGATGTTTTTGAATTGAAGAGAGCTTCAGATTGTGATGCGGCCCATTCAGTATATTTGGTTACACCACTTTCATCTTGAATAGTCAGTCCAAACTGATTGTTTGTTGCACTCGAATCAGTCATATAGTTTTGCAATTCATTAAGCATTTCATGATGACTAATATGCTTGAGTGGCCATTTCATAGGAGGCCTTCCCATAACTTCTTCTTCACTCCAACCTAGTATTAGCTCTGCCTGATCAGACCACCGTTTAATTACCCCATCAGAATCCCATTCAACAATAGCAGTTGGAGAATTTTCCAAATGCAATGCAAGTGTTTGATCAGCTTCTTGTTGTCTTTGCTCTGCGAATTGACTTTGCAATTTATTAGAAATCCATTCTGCCATCATTTGTACAAACTTCTTCTCCGTTGCACAAAACTCATTCGATCGCGGTTCTATACTTGTAAAATTCAAAGTGCCATAGGGCTTACCATCAAGATAAATAGCTGCGCCAATATATGCTTCTAGCTGCAAAGCAGCATATGCTGGATGATTAACAACTTCGGTTTTCTTGGCATGCGCAAACCCCATTGCTTCGCGAGAATTCAGTGTTAGCTGGCAGTATGTATGCCCAAGTTCAAACTTATCGCCCGATTGAACGGGGTAATCGGACGATTCTGTATGAACTTGCATTACGGTATAGCGTTCCCCTTCAACATAAGAAAATATTCCACACTTCATACCCAGGTGTTTACACCCCCCCGCTAACAAACATTGGATTTGAGTATGTAATGAAGAATTTTCAACGGAAACGATAGAATAGAAAAAGCGCAATGCTTCGTCATTTTGTTTAAGAATTAATTCTGAATGCTTTCGCTCAGTTATATCGGCTGTCGTGCCAATCACACGTAATGGCTTACCATTTTCATCTTTTTCTAATATCCGACCACGATCATGCACCCATATCCATTCACCTGATTTATGTTGAATACGGTGCTCATGCTCATAAATTTCCGTTTTTCCATTCAGATGCATATCAAATGCTTGTTTGGCACTTGCCGCATCATCTTGATGAATCATTCTTATACTATTAAGATTAGTATTGTGTTTGACCTGTAACACTTCTTCACTCGAATAACCTGCCAATTCACACCATCGATCATCAAAATAACTATCATTTGTACTTAGATCTATTTCCCACACCCCATCCTGTGTACTTTCTAGCGCAAGCTGTAAACGTTCTTGAGTTTTACGAAATTTTTCATTCGCTTTATAACGACGCAGTGACTCTCTTTGGTAAAGTTTTGCAGCAATAACAACAGCCATAAGGATTGCTAAAAACTTCAACAGGCCATTCCATAATATATTATTTAACTTATCTGAAAATAATTTATTATTATGCAATGTGACCACATCCCATTGCGTACCACCTATGGCAGCTACAGCACCCACACGACTTAAATCTTCAGGCTCAAGGTAAACGTCATTGACTAAATTTAAATTTGAGTCTTGTGCGGCTAACTCAATAAACCCTTGTGAATCTTGACGCCATAAAACAAGTTGAAAGTTGATATTTTGGTGCTTGTATAATAGTGGTTGCACTAACTCTGATGGAAAACTTACACCAAACACCCCACTTAGGCTGCTACCTTGACTCCAAGGGACGATGATATTGAAATGATCATGTTCAGAATTTCGATGCATGCGCACCGCATATTCAGCATTTGTGTTTCCTATCGATGGTAACAAATATACTTCTGGTTTATTTTTCTGGGTACCTTCCGAATCGATGATCAACTTTCCATCTTTATCCCAAATTAAGAAATTAATAGCGTCTGGATAATTCGTACTGACTTTTCGATTCAACAATGCAATCGCAACTGATCCCATCTCTCCACTTTTTTGTGCATTTGTGAGAAGAGCTGATTCATTATCTACAAACATAGATATGCTTTTTTGCATCATATCTACATAATTTGAAATTTCATTTGCTGCTGACCAGGATGACTGCTCCATACTGTTAACTTGAGATGTATGGAAGTCGGAATATTGCTCCCAGCCGTTCCATACCAGCAACGCTAAAACCGTAGACAATAGGAACACGACAACTGTAAGCGGAACCTTTTGTTTAATAAAAGGTAGCTTAGCTGTAGATGCTAAAAATTTGCTGTTTTCAGCTCGAATAACTCCTCCTCCCGGCAACATTTGCCCCAACTCAGGGTCGTTGCTCTTATATCCTTCAGAGCATAACGCCATATATTTTTCTTATGTTGACGTCACTCTAATATACTTGAATTTAGCTTTGCGTATCTATCTTAATTCAACAATATTTTTTATAACTACTTGATGTTTATATTTATGAGTTATTTTGATCACCACTTAATCCCATGATGTTCAATGGCTTTAATTTTTGCATCTGGATTACTCAGCTCAGGAATACTTAGTCCATCCAACTTCTTTCGTAGCTCTTCCGTTGCTTCTCGCGCTTCCGCTGCATTACTAATTGCTGTTGGCGTTATCAAGACAAGCAATTCTGTTCTATTTGAATTTTTTGTAGTAGTACTAAATAAATTACCCAATACAGGAAGATTCCTCAAACCCGGTACCCCAATATTACCATCCGAATTTGTGTCTTGTATCAGCCCCCCTAAAACAATGGTGTCTCCACTCGGCACAGATACAGAAGTACTTACTTCTCGTTGATCGATTGTAGGAGAATCGATAGAAGATGAAGTTGTTAAATTTGCGGTTCGAATATTTTGATAGATATCCATCACAACATTGCCATTTTGACTAACGCGAGGTGCCACTTGCAAGGTCACACCCGTTTCAACAAATTGAATGGTACTGGTAACTAAGTCACTCGTAACTGTATTGGTAGATTCTGATTTTCTTACCGGTACTTGATCACCTACATTAATTGAAGCCGTATGATTATCCAGCACCATCAACGATGGTGATGAGAGTATTTGCATCTTATTATCTTCTGCTAATGCGTTTAACACAGCGCGAACAATTCCGCCTGAATCAACTAGTGAGTAGGAGAAGCCACCGCCCGTCGCTGAGCCTATTAAGCCGGCATCTGCACCACCGACACCATCACCCAATCTTCCGATACCTGTATTGCCATCAACATCGTTATTTCTGAAGAACCATTGAACCCCATACTCTAAATCACCCGTGAGTTCTACTTCAACTATCGTTGCCTCTAATAAAACTTGCAATGGTGAAATATCTAAACGCTTAATGGCATCCGCTATATCTTGATATTCTTCTTTGGTCGCTTTCACTACCAATGCGTTATTTTCTTCGTCGGCAATGATTTTAATTGGACTATTACTGTTACCGCTTCCATTTGAATTACCTGAAAATTGATCTGCAGATGCAAAGCGATC
>CALAJL010000108.1 GCA_937922735.1 uncultured Gammaproteobacteria bacterium
TTTACAAGGATAATGCAGTATTTTTCAGGATTCAGCGCCTTATCCGCACCTATGTAATGCTCCATATTATGGGATGTACCCGAGAACATAATGGTGAATAATATTACATTATCTTTCGCTTCATTTAACTGGCCATGCACCACATAAGCGAGCTGTGCATTATGTAAGACTTCACCTGACTCAAGTTGAAAATCGCCCAAAGCATAGAACTCAAATGGCCCATGCTGGTCTTGTGTATAGTATTTATTTTTTAACATTTAACTTACTAAACCCCAAAAACAGAAGCTTACTATGAAAACCTTTAAAAAATACATTTTGTTACTAATATGCGTTCAGGCATCATTTATATTGACTAATGCCATTGCAGATTTTTCAAATCAAGAAATTATTCGAGTTGCACAGTTTTCAGCAAAGAGCTTAAAAGATTGGGAAAACAAATCATTTGAAGGTGAAACCCTATATTCAATTAAAGACGAAAATGAGAAATTCTTCTTAGCTGCTGAAAGTACACAATCCGCTTCTGCTTTATACAAAAAAATAAAGGTCGATATCGATACAACGCCATTTTTGAATTGGAGCTGGCGCATTGATCGTGCATTACCAGCACTCAATGAAAAAACCAAAACTGGTGATGATTATGCAGCAAGAATATACGTTGTATTTAAAACAGGATTTACACCTCTAAGTGCAAAAGCATTAAACTATGTTTGGTCTAGCAATCATCAACCGGAAACCTATTGGCCTAATGCTTTCACTGATAAAGCTATAATGGTGCCTATTAGAAATAATCAAGATAAATTACATATCTGGCAAAATGAAAAAATTAACATCAAACAAGACTTGGCAAAATATTTTGACAAGCCCCCCAGATATATTGACGGCATAGCCCTCATGACCGATGCGGATAATTCGAAAGGCATTGCGAGTGCAAGTTATGGTGACATCTATTTCTCCAGCAAATAACATGCAACAACCCATCCAAGAACATGCAGAAATCTATACAGAATTATTTTTAAATGATTCTCCGATGATGGATGTACGCGCACCTATCGAGTTTGAGCGAGGCGCATTCCCATCATCCATAAACCTACCTATCATGGATAACCAACAACGTGAAATCGTAGGCACCTATTACAATGACCATGGGCAAGACAAAGCTATAAAAAAAGGTCATGAACTCGTACATGGAGAGATTAGAGAAGCTCGGATTGCTGCATGGGTAGACTTCGCCAAACAAAATCCGAAAGGCTACCTTTATTGTTTTCGAGGTGGCTTACGCTCCAAAATCACTCAACAATGGATGCAAGAAGCAGGCATGGAGCTACCAATTATTTCAGGTGGTTACAAAGCATTACGCACTTTCTTGCTAAATGAATTAGAGAATACCGCAAAGAAATGTACATTCACATTAATCGGTGGGAAAACTGGATCAGCCAAAACGACACTTATAAATGAGCTTGAAAACGCAGTAGATTTAGAAGCTGCAGCACATCATAGAGGCTCAAGCTTTGGCCATCATGCAATACAACAAAATAACCAAATAAATTTTGAGAATATTTTGGCTATCGACTTCTTAAAGCTTAAACATAGAAACATATTTAATATTACATTAGAAGACGAGGCAAGAACGATAGGCAAAGCAGGATTACCTAAAACATTATTTTCTAAAATGCGTCAATCAAAATTAATTGTTATCGAAGAACCGTATGAAATTAGACTCAACAGACTGATACAAGAATACGTAATCGACATGCATGCTGAATTTGAAGCGCTTGACTCTAAAAATGCCTTCAAAAGATTTTCTGAATACTTACTTATTGGGCTAGAAAAAATTCAAAAACGGTTGGGTCCAACACGCTATGAAAGTGCTCATCATGCAATGCAAAAAGCACTACAACATCAATCAAGAACAGGTGAAGTAGTTAATCATTATGATTGGTTAAAGATTATACTAGACAATTACTATGACCCCATGTACGAAGATCAACTAAAGAAACGTGCGGAATTTATTTGCTTTCGTGGTGATTATCAAACATGCAAAGAGTATCTACAAACTACTCTCTAATTCTGACCATCTCTCCATCGCAACATCAAGTTCTTGCTGTGCAGTAGACAACTGTTCTAGCACTTCGCTAGTTTCTTCATAAGGCTTATCATAAAAGTCAGGCGTCTCAACCGTTACCGTAAGCCCTTGTATGAATTTTTCTAACTCATCTATACGACTTGGTAATTTATCCAACTCACGCTGCAATTTATAACTTAACTTTTTAGATTTTTTCTCTTCTTCATTTGCTACTGAAGAACTAGCTGTAGCATTTGTATTATTACCAATTGGAGCATCTGTTTCTAATAGTTGTTTACCACGTCTCGCCCAATCCTTATACCCACCCACATACTCCTGCACACTTCCATTTTCTTCAAACACCAAGGTACTCGTCACTACATTATCTAAAAAATCACGATCATGACTAACCAAAATTAGTGTGCCGGTATACTCAACCAAACGCTGCTCTAGCACTTCCAACATTTCAACATCTAAATCATTAGTCGGTTCATCTAAAATCAAAAGATTAGCTGGCTTTGTAAAAAGTTTGGCCAGTATCACTCTATTACGCTCACCACCTGACAATGCTTTTACTGGAGTCATTGCACGTTTAGGACTAAATAAAAAGTTTTTTAAATATCCAACCACATGCCTCTGCTTTCCATGCAAGGTTATATAATCTTTACCATCTCCTATATTTTCGGCAATCGTTTTATTTAGCTCCAAGTCTTGTCTAAGTTGATCAAAATATGCAATCTCCAAATTCGTACCTAGCTTTACCGTTCCCTTATCTGGTGTGATTTCACCCAACAATATCCGTAACAGTGTGCTTTTCCCGACACCGTTATTACCAATTAACCCGATACGATCTCCTCGTTGCACCTTGAATGAAAAGTCTTTTATTAATGTCCTATTGCCATAACCATGTGTGACATTTCGTACGGTAATAACTTTGCGACCAGATTTTTCTGCTGTTTCAAGATGCACACGTGCTGAACTTTCTCGTTTAATACGTTTAGCGCGCTCTTCTCGCATCGCCTTTAAGGCTCTAACACGACCTTCATTTCGTGTGCGTCGCGCTTTAATACCTTGTCGTATCCAAACTTCTTCTTGAGCAAGTTTTTTATCAAATAATTTATTATTGGTTTCTTCTTCTTCTAATGCTTTTTCTTTTAATTTAAGATAGTTGTGGTAATTACCCGGCCAACTAATTAGTTTGCCTCGGTCAATTTCAACAATACGTGTGGCAAGTTTTTGCAAAAACGTTCGGTCGTGTGTAATGAAAATCACACTTCCTTGATAACCACGGACATGGTGTTCTAACCACTCAATCGTACTTATATCCAAATGATTAGTAGGTTCGTCTAACAATAACAATTCAGGTTGAGACACCAAGGCTTTTCCTAATGCCACACGCCTACGCCACCCCCCAGACAACTCACTTAATTTCTGCTCAGCAGGTAGTTGTAATTGTGTCATGATGGTTTCCACGCGTTGCGCCACTTGCCACCCACCACACGCATCAATTACTAACTGCAATTCATGTAATTCATTCAATCCACGGTCATCTAAATCTTGTTTAGATAATGCATTGTACTGATCAATAATTTTTTGTTGTTCTGATAGACCATGCAGCACAACATCTTTAACTAATTCATCTGAGCTCACTAGCAAATTTTGTTCGAGCGTACTGATCCTTAGATTACCTTTCCAATGCACTTCACCATGATCCGGTTGCAGTTGGTTAGCAATCATCTTTAGCATCGACGATTTACCGGCCCCATTACGCCCGATTAGGCAAACACGTTCTTTCGCCTCAATAGCAAAGTTGGCTTCCGTTAAAAGTGGTGTATCACCAAACTCAAGTGACACCTCATCAAATCGAACTAAAGTCATATTTGTTTTATGATCATGCTCATTTCAATTAGCATATATAAATCAATGATATACACCATATACAAGAGTAGTAAGAAAGCCTGAATATGAGTACTATATATGTATAAATATAATTACATTATCGCGGAGAAACGGAGTATTACTATGAAAATAAAAAACCTTATATCTATATTTATCGCTGCACTTTTTTTGCTTGCATGCTCATCCGAAGCCCCTGACACCTCTGCTACACCGACCGCTAAATCATTATATGAACGTATCGGTGGAAAAGAAAAAGTAAAAGCCATTGTAGAAGATATCTGGAACAACCATGCAAAGAACCCGATTGTAAAAGATCGATTTGCCGGCAGCGACCCATCCTATGTCAAGAAAAGAGTATTTGAAATCTTTGCCGTTGCAACCGGTGCAACCGATGTGGAATACAAAGGCATGGATATGAAAGCTGCTCACAAAGGTATGAACATCAACGAAATGGAATTTAATGCTGTAGTAGATGATGTACTTGCTGCATGTGAAATGCATAAAATGGCACAACAAGAACAAAACGAAGTACTCGCCATCCTTTGGTCAGTGCGTAAAGATATCGTTAACTCACATATTATTACTGATACACTAGTTAACTAACAAAAAGTTCATGCAATCAAAAAGCCTTGTATTTCTCGCAAGGCTTTTTGACTCTGAAATAATTACCTATTCAAACCTCTCTAATACATAAAGAATTAATATCAACCAGGGCAGTATTATAAAAAGACCTAAGCTCACGTAATATCCACGCGCTTGGGAAGCTTTGTCATATCTAATTCGCTCACCGTCAGGCATACGCATAACTATGCATTGATCTTTTATTGCTATATAAGCATACACATAGCAACCAACAAATGTAATTACTACCAGAAAACCAAACATAGTCCTCCCTTATTAGATTATTCCGAAACACCATAAGAACATTAAACATTTTAAACAATAAATTACCTAGCAAATGGCATGAATTAATCGACGACCATTTTTTAAATAGATGCACACAAAAACTCACACTAATTTTTTTCACCTTCAAATCCACCATAACTACATATAGACATAAAAAAGCCTCGCAATAAATTACGAGGCTTTTACACATGATTAGTAAATTACACGTACTTAGAATTAAGCATAGTGCAATTACAACGTATATGAGTTATCAAACCAATTGCAAATCTAACAATCCCTCCATTTTCTCTGCAGTTTCTGATTTTCCAGTACGACTATCACCCACTAACGCAACCGTAACACTGACAGCTTTAACATCCCCACCTGCGCGTTGACGCTTTTCACTTGCGATGCTTTTTATTCTTTCGATCATGTCTGCTGCTAGTCTTACCGGCCCATCCATTTCTATCTCCTCTCGGTCTTTATACCCACAACGCGTGACATCTTCATCATCATTGTTTTCATAAACACCTGCCATTAACTGACTATTAACCACACCTACTATCATTTCATCTTTAGCAACTAATTGTTCCATTACATCAGTGAATTTTTTTTCTGTTTCCATATACTGTTTATGCAGATCAGGGTGCAATATCGTACCATCTGAATCCTCAAGCAATGGAAATGGGTTAGCCCAGTAACTGATTTCTTTTTTACCTCGGTGTGTTTGCGTACTACCCGCAGCAACACGCTCACCTTTACGGAAATGATCTATTGCTTCCATTACTGGCATATCAGAATGTATCGTTGGTGCACCTTTTTCAATAATATTGAAATTGTTGTTATACATTAAGCCATCAAGAGGATGACCTGTCATGACTTCAGATACTGTGGCTACCGGTACAATTTGCCGTGCATTAGAACCGGAATCATTGTTGTAACCAATTTCACGACCTTTCATTTGTAATTTAGCGTGTTCGCTAAATCCATCCAAACAAGCAAAGGCACCGGTTTCAGTGCCATAGAAAATTATTTGATTTTGGCCATCGGCATCCTTCTCTAAACGAGCTCGACCCATATCATCTGCTTTAACTAACATCTCGGTGATGTATGGCTCATTGGTTGATTCATCAAAATGACAAACATAGCGTGTGCAACCACAATGAAGTGGCAAATCTCCAGCACGAATAGCCAGCACATTGTGCAACGTAAGAATCGGTTTTTTACCGTACCCAAAATATTTACATTCATCTAGGTTAGGCACCAAACCAACTAATAATTCATTATCTTCATCCCAGTAATAACCTAAATCATCCATCGTTGATGACGGACAACCAAATACAAAAACACCATCAGGTTTTCTATTACTCAGAATGTCTTCTGCTTCAGCGAATGGAAACAAATTTAATAAGCCTGCCTCGATCTCAATACAACCATTGGATTTATGCAGATAAGCAACAATCAACCATGCCCCAACTCTCAACGGCACTGCTGTCCAATCTTCTGGTACAAACTCTTCATCTTTAAATGGATTATGATCAAGCTCAAAGAATGGAAATGCACGCTTATTCGACGCAGTTGAGTAGTCAACACCAGTGCGGATATCAGCAGCAATGGTTAACGGTACAGACGATAACGACACATAGTCCGATGGCAAATTCAAATAGTGGCCTGAAATTTCACCCGCAGTAACGCTTGGACTAGCATCCATACCCACTGTACGACGCACGCCTGTTTCCAAACCAACTTTTTTAAGTAACAGTCTTCGCGTATCCATTATCAATTGCGAAAGACTTGCAGCTTTATCTGTTACAAGGTCTTTAATCGAATCTGGAGTTTCCTCACCAGTGATGACTTCATTATGTAAACGCACCAAACGCGAGTAAGTCACATTTCTAAAATGATGAAATCCGCCATCCATAAATTTGACTAACGCAACATTTCTCTCTGCAACACTTTCTTCTAGTGCATTCTCTGACTCTAAAATTTTCAGAAAGTCTCGAGCTGTAATTTCAAGAATGAAATTTATTTTATTTTCAACTTCTAACTTATTTTCTTTTCTTGTTCTTAGGTTCCCAATAAATTCCATTTTGTATTGTTTAAGAAATTTTGAAAACACCCGACTCTTGAGTAGATGTTCAGCTGTACTACAACCTTCACGAATTTCTAGTACATTTTGAGGATTAAATTGTAAAGAGACACTCGAGTCCATTAGTTCTGGGTTATTCGTCATAGCATTTTCCATTGTTATAATTATTTTAGTTACAGGGCTGTACGCACGAACCTAAATTATCCGCTTGTATATCTAATAGAACAATAGTGGTCTATTACCAAAGCTCAGTTTCTGACTATTAATTAACCACTTTTATGAATTATTCAAAAAATACTTATGTGAATATGAAGTTTCATTTAAATACTGGGTTAATACTAAATTACTAAAATAATCTATGAATTAACAAACTAACATTTCGATACAAACTCAAATAGTTTTATACGACGGACATAAAAAAAGCCCTGCAATAAATTACAGGGCTTTTCTAAATTGATGCCTGGCAATGTCCTACTCTCACATGGGGAGACCCCACACTACCATCGGCGATACGCCGTTTCACTTCCGAGTTCGAGATGGGATCGGGTGGTACCAACGCTCTTTGGTCACCAGGCAAACTGGTTGAACTTACAAAAATTAACTTTCCATAAATTCGAATTTTGGAAATTGTAACTAGGTTTCAAGTTTAGACTTGTCTTGCCAAGAATTTCTTGGACTTAGACTTTATTCATAAACCACTCAATTCGCTTGAGTGTTATATGGTCAAGTCGCACGGGCAATTAGTACTGGTTAGCTTCACACATTACTGCGCTTCCACACCCAGCCTATCAACCTTGTAGTCTTCAAGGGCCCTTCAGGGGAATTAAATTCCCAGTGAGATCTCATCTTGGGAGAGGCTTCCCGCTTAGATGCTTTCAG
>CALAJL010000109.1 GCA_937922735.1 uncultured Gammaproteobacteria bacterium
CAGCGTGATTATAAGTAGCAGGATCTGGTCCTGTTGCGCCTACTAAGAAAGCAGGAAGTATTGGTTCCGATGCGTCTATATTGGCATCAATATTAATCGTGCTAGTTACATTTGGTGCGACGTTTGCACGACTAATAGCAAGTGGTCCTTGAGCACCGGTTAAATTTCCAGTTGCATCAGCTTGAAATCCTACTAAACCATTGCCTGTAGTGTTTACAATATTGCCAAGATTATCAACTTGGAAAGCACCCGCACGTGAGAAGGTTTGCACACCTCCATCATCTAATACAAAAAAACCTCCACCGGAAATCGCAAGGTCTAATGAGTTATCTGTAAAGGTAATATCTCCATCCGTAAATTGTTGTGTAATAGCAGCAACTTGCACACCTTGGCCAATAGCATTACTAGATGTTCCAAATTCAGAAGTTGCATACAAATCTGCAAACTCAGCTCTTGAACGTTTAAAACCAGTAGTTTCACTATTGGCAATATTATTTGAAATAACCTGTAAATCGTTTTGAGCTGCATTTAATCCTGTAAGTGCAATATCAAATGGCATAATAATTCTCCCTATTTATGTATAAATTTAACTTCATGATCTTTATTCAATTTTCAATATCTCAGAGATGTTTAATTCTCCACCGTTTTCAATATTCAAGCGTACTGAACTTGAACTTTCACCTAGTGAAATGCTTTCTATCTGCTTATAAGCATACGTATCTAATGAAACACTTTCTTCACCTTGAGATCCAACGACTGAAAAGAAGTACTCTCCTTCTGGAGCTTGATTACCACTAGCATCAGTACCATCCCATTCGAAATCTTGTAACTCTTGATTAACCACTCCTAAAGGAACGCTTTGCACTAAATTTCCTGCTGCATCGAAAATACTGACATTGACATTATTTGCAGGAGAGCTGGTTCCGATAGCTCCTTTAACAGACTCACCTTCTTTTAGATTTAAACTTTCTGATGGAACTAATGCATTCTTTCCAATTAAGTTAGTAGCTCCAAGTGTTTGGCTTGAAAGCAAAGAACTTGCCAAATTACTGACTGAATTATTTAACTCTCCAATTCCAGATACTGTTCCAAACTCTGCGAGTTGGCCAATGAACTCACCACTTTGCAATGTTTCAAATGGGTCTTGATTCTGTAATTGAGTAACCATTAGCTCCAGAAAATCTTCTTGACCAAGGTCGTCTGAACCAGATTCTTGTGTCTGAGGAGAATTAATTAAACTTAAAATATCTGATGAGATTGCTTGCATATTTATTTACCTTTTTTATAACCTGCCCAAACGTAACGTTTGCAACAATAATTCTTTAGATGTGTTTAACACTTCAATATTGGATTGATAGCTACTTTTAGCAGACATCATATTCGTCATTTCTTCCATTACATTTACATTTGACAAATAAATATAACCCTCTTCATTTGCTAATGGGTTTCCAGGTTGATATTGCGCAACATTTTCGGCTTGGCTTTCTACTATCCCAACTGTGCGTAAACCTGTACTTGCAGTAGCATTAGGACCATTTAACTGACCCTGTAACTCTGCAGCAAAAACTGGTTGTTTAGACCTATATGCACCTTCTGGTGTGCTCGAAATAGATTCTGCATTTGCCAAATTACTTGCAACAGTATTTAAACGTGTATTTTGAGCACTTAAGCCACTTGCTGAAATATCAAATATATTAAATAGTGACATTTTTATTCGCCCTTCAAGTTGTTAATTAAACTTTGAATTTTATTGTTAAGCATCGTTAGACTAATCTGATAACGCACAGCATTTTCAGCAAACTTTCCTTTCTCAACATAACTATCTACTGTATTGCCATCCAATGAAGCATGTTCAGGAATACGATATTTTGTTTGCAATGCATAAGCATCTGTTGAACTACTGGAAATATGATTACCATGACTAGTAGCAATAGACACAGGTTTTATCGATCCAACATTTTTTTTAGCATTGAGAATAGACGCGAAATCTAAATCTTTCGCTTTATAGTTTGGTGTATCAGCATTGATAATATTTGATGCCAATATCTCTGCGCGCTTTGATCTTGCTAAAACAGACTGCGCACTAATACCGAAATGATTATCTATTATGCTCACAATTATCTTTTTAAATTAATGATATTTATTACATAGCAAATGCCATGCCAACATTAATTAACAGTTAATACACAATCTTTTATGTTTATTAAGTAGATATTTTTATGGATAGCACTATATATCCGGCAAGTATTGCCGCCATACGGCAAAAATATCTCAGCAATAGTATTATTCGTGAGTAATGCTATAGGAAAGTTTTAGGTATGTATTTTGCATTATAAATATAAAGTTACTAACCCTATATTCAAAGTGAATATAAATTAAGACCAATGGAATTTACTTAATACTAACTCGTAAACGATAATTAGCTATGCAAAAATTTTTATTAACCATTACGCTCCTTATGACATTCATTAATATGAATACGGCCCATGCCAATATACAAAGCCATGAAAGTTTGCAAAAAGCCGTTATAGACTTCTTAGAGATGGAAACTCAGAATAGTCAAGATTCAGAGATAAGTGTACGAGATTTTGATAAACGCTTACGACTCCACCAGTGTTCTTCTCCCCTAAAAGCATTCTGGCCGATGGGAAGTAAACGTTTTGGCAATACAACGGTTGGTGTAAGGTGTTCAGGCGACAAGCCTTGGAAAATCTTTGTGGGTGCTCATATACATATATATAAGAGTGTATGGGTATCAAATACTGGCTTAAACCGTAACCAAGTGCTTGATTTAGCTTCAGTTAGTAAAGAAAAACGTGATATTACACGACTCACCAGGGGTTATTTACTTTCCGATACCCCTATCAATGGGATGCAAATAAAAAGAAATATTCCAGCAAATCATGTACTTACAAACACTATGCTGGACTCACAAAAGCTGGTGAAGCGTGGAGATCGAATCACCATCATTTCTAAAGCTGGTGGAATTGAGGTCCGCGCAACAGGTGTTGCCTTAAATGATGGCAGTAAAGGTGAGCGAATAAAGGTTATAAACACCAGCTCTAAGCGTGAAATTGAGGCCTATGTCTCAGGCAGGCACTTAGTTTTGGTAACTCTTTGACGGAAATCACAAAATATTCAGTTAAAGTACTAAAGTTAATATGAGAACGGCCGATAAGCACCATAGAGAAAACGAGAATAGAGACTATGACAGACAAAATTAGCAATATAAGTGGGCCGATAAACGGTAATAACTTACAAAATACCTCTAAGGGTGCCAACAATTCTAATGTTAGCGGAAGTGATTCTGCTAATGTTGCGAGTTCGGGTAAAGTCGACATTTCTTCCGCCCAAACCTTAGATAAAATTAGAGAAAGCTTGGCATCGGAGCCAGTCATTGATCGACAGAAAGTCGAAACAGTGAAACAAGCGTTACAAGATGGAACTTACAATATTAATTCGGAGAATATCGCTACCAAGCTTATTGAGATCGAACAACTCTTGAAGTAGTTTATGAGTTCATCCGATCCCAGTATTAATACGGGTCTTCATAATGATCCCTATGCAACCTCCTCAATTGAAGAATTTTTAACACGCTTCAATAAAAAGCTAGAAGCTTTTGTTGAGATATTACAGCATGATCAAGAGACCTTAATTAAAGGTAGCGCAGACGAAATCAGCCAGTCTGCTCAGAACAAGCTTACATACATACAGACTTTATCAGACTTCATCGCTAGCTACTTTAATAATACGGCAAATAGCAGCAGTCTTGAAGAATCACTCAAGATGATGAATGTAATATGCATTGAGAAAAAAATATTGCAGTGGAATGAATCACTGGATTTGATTCATTTTTGTCGTGAATTGTCAGATGAGAACAGCATATTACTTGCTAACCGCTTAAAATCTACAAACAATGCTTTAGACACCCTTTATTCATTAACTGGCTCACAACAAACAAAAACCTATGATGATAGTGGTCATTCGAAACACTCACATATATCTAGACAATTAGCTTCAGTCTGAGCCTCCTCAAACAATATATCTTATTTAGCGATTAGCATATTTATGCTTATCGCTGAATATTAAAATTGCGCGTTATATATTATTAATATTTACTTTGCATTTGCATGTAACATCTATAATTAGTTTGCATTCACATCTAGTTTGCAAGATATGCATAATATTTTGATAAATAATTATAAATTTATGTGCTTCATATCACACACATTATGTTAACTCTATTCGTAAATTGAACCGAAACTAAACATAGTTAACAAATCCAATACTTAGTTTCTTAATTCAGGACTAATATAAATTATATTTGAACTGATTAACATTAGCATTAGCTAATCTTACACATAATGATTTTCATGCAGATGGTTAAGTAAGTGATATAGAGGTGTCATTTACCTGCATAAATACAGAAAAATTATTCTAAGGAGAGAATTTATGAATAGTTCTAGTGTTGAAAGGTTCATCACTAGCTCTAATCATGCGCTAGAAATTGCGACTGCAATAACTGCTAATAAGCCGATTAATCGATCTATTACTGCGTTAGTATTAAAGCTACAAACCACATTAAACATAAATCAGATCATTGAGACTTTCTTTGAGTCTCTAAAATCAGAGATGAACTTATGTGGTATCGAATATGAATACCCATTACTTTATACACATATTCATCATGGCTTGAAGACTAATTCTTCATGCAGCTATCTTTTAGATGTAGATGATCATACATGGGGCAATATTACAATCTATAGAGATGTTGATCTAACAGAAGATGAAAAAGTCTGTTTAGATGAATTTGTCTCAGTAATAGTATTTCCTTTGCGTAATGCAATACAGCATGAGAATGCCTTAACCGTATCATCTACTGAATCTTACATAGGACTACCTAACTGGGGTCTAATGGAACGGCAAATAACTAGAGAAGCAAAGTTAGCACTAAGAGAGAAAAAAACTCTAAGTCTTGTGTTATTAGATATTGACCGTTTTATGACATTAAAACAAAAAAATGGAGAATTATTTGGTGACTTTGTTATTCGCCATGTATACGAAACTATTCAGAAAACACTTAGAGATACTGACATGCTGAATAGATTTGGTTATGACCAATTCTCATTAATTCTTAACGATACTCAGGCAAAAGATGCCAATATGATAGCCGATAGAATTAGAACAGCTGTATCTGATCATGAACTTAAAAACAAAGAAACAAACAAAGATGTCCGCACGACAGTTAGTATTGGTATAACAGAATTGAACTTAAATGATTCGGTTGAGTCATTATATGCAAGAGCATATAATGCATTAAAGCTTGCAAAAAATTCTGGTAGGAACGTAGTTAAAGTTGCAGATGGTAAATTTTTACGTTAAACCTATTCTGGCATATAAATATTTATGCGGTTACGCCCATCAGCTTTAGCTTGATATAAAGCTTTATCTGCTCGTTCAAATATAGATTTTGCAGAATCTTTTTTATGGATATTAGCAATTCCACAAGAAACAGTTATTTTAACCTGCTTCCCTTTTACCATAAATACAATATTTGAAACCTCACTTCTGATGTGATCTGCAAATTCCTTAGATTGCTCAACTGTTAAATCAGGCACTAACATAGCAAACTCTTCACCACCAAACCTTGCCAAAAAGTAATCCTTTTGAAGTAATTTAGTTAATTTTTCAGAAACTGTTTTAAGGACTTTATCTCCAACAACATGGCCATATTGATCATTAAATTTTTTAAAGTGATCAATATCCCAAATCAATAAAGAAAAGTGATCATAGCTCTCTATTGTTGAAATGACTTCAGATATTTTTTCATTATATGCCTTTCTATTATACAAACCCGTCAAAGGATCATGTAATGCATGTTCTTTTTCTTGTTGCACTCGATCTCTTAATTCTTGTGCTTCTTTCTTGAGCTCATTGACTTGATTGACAAGAATTTTTATATTTTCATTAACTCGCGTTTCTTGCGCTTTAACAACTTGCCTTTCTTCTTCTACGATATCTTGTAACGCATCCAACTGCACTTTCACTATATTTTTTAATGATACTAGGTCGTTTTCAGAGCTGATATTATTATTGATAAGCGTAACTGTACTACTCATTCGTTCATTCAACTCACCGTGTAGCTTAATATCTGACACTTGCTCTTCTGCAACACTATGCAATTTATCTCCTATACGACTAATTTGCGCGCCAATATTAAATAAAAAGTTTTCCAATTCTTCTTTATCTGAATATGTGTCTTGATAAACAATATAAAATAACTCATAGATAGCTTGTAAACTGGCATTTAAATCGGAAACTGATTTAATGTTTTCACACTTCTTTTTCAGTAGATTACTTTTATCAATATAGTCTTTTGAAAATTTAAATTTTTTAATAATCTCTAATGGCAGACCAAAAACATTTTCTTGCTGCTCAACAACATATTTATGACTTACTTTTTTTAATACATTTACTGTCGAGAATAGAACATCATTAGTTTCCGATAAATCAGTAATCTGACTTGCCATATTTTTAACTGAACCAAATGCATCTGCATCATAGAATACTGATTGAATTGCATTGACCATATTGACCAATGATTTTGACATTTCCCTAACACTTTCATCCCTATCATCAATAACATCGAAGGATTCAAGTTCGGACTCACACTCAGGTTCGATCTTTGATTCAATAACATTTGATTCTTGATGTTCGGCGATAGATTCACCGTTTGCATATAACTTTTTTATAAATGCAGCAGGCAAGGAAAGAAGGCCGGAAGACTTACTTTCATGTTCTTTATTTTCTGGATCAGAAGTAACCATAATGTTACTTATTCAATTGTTCCACTTAATTTCTTAAGAGGAATATTTATTACTGTATTTTCCAAGTCTTCTGTGAATGACTGCTTTTTATCTGGCCATGGACGAGTTTCTAAATTTCTGCGTTCAATCAAAGGTATTTCATTTTCTATTGGATGCATAACATCAAGTGGTACAGACAAACCATTAGACTGCACTACGCGAGCATGGCGTCTGTCTAATTCACGCGGATGCTTAACTCCGCATGAATGCGCAATCATACCTACTTCATGAACGATATTTTTAACGTAATTTTCAACACGTACAGACTTTACATTTGGATTTAGACCACGTTGCAGCCTTTTATTATGAGTTGTAATGCCAGTTGGACAAGTATCTTTATTGCATTGCAAAGCTTGTATGCATCCTAGTGCAAACATAAATCCACGCGCAGAGGTTACAAAATTAGCTCCTAGACATAACGCCCAAGCTACATCAGCCGGAGTTACTAGCTTACCAGATGAAATTACTTTGACTCTGTCATATAAATCATATTGCTTAAGCTTGTTAACGAGAATGGGTAAACTTTCATTCAACGGTAAACCCATGTCATCTAATAATGGCATTGGCGCTGCACCTGTTCCACCGTCTGCGCTGTCCACAGTGATAAAATCTGGTGCATATAATTTTCCACGCTGACAAATTAAAGTAAATAGATGATCTAACCAGGTCTCTGAACCAATTACACTTTTTATTCCAACAGGTTTGCCAGTAATTTCACGAATGTAACTAATCATTTCAAGTAAATCTTCATCACTACTTATTTCTGGATGACGGTTAGGACTAATTGAATCCTCCCCTTGTCGAACACCACGTATTTCAGAAACTTCTTTGGTAACTTTAGCACCCGGCAGGATGCCACCTTTACCTGGCTTCCCTCCTTGACTAAGCTTTATTTCAAACATTTTTACTTGATCATGATTGGCTATTTCAATCAACTTAGATTCACTCAACTTTCCAGTTATTGGATCTCTTACACCATACTTTGCTGTACCAATTTGAAATACAATGTCACACCCACTACTTAAGTGATATTTTGAAAGACCACCTTCACCTGTGTTTAACCAACAGCCTGAACTTTTAGCGCCTTTGGCTAGTGCTAGTACAGCTGGTTTAGAAATTGCACCATAACTCATCGCAGATATATTGAATATTGATTTTGTAGTAAATGGAATTCTGCAATCCGGTCCAATCGTTTGCTCTGACACGGGTACAGCATCTTCACCTAACGTTGGATACGGGCAATTAGAGAACAGTACAGTTCCTACTTTTTTCAAGTCTCGTGTTGAGCCAAATGCAATGGTATTGCTAATATCTTTTGCAGCCCGATATACCCATGACCGTTGTGCACGATTAAAAGGCATTTCTTCACGGTCCATAGAAAAGAAATATTGTCTGAAAAATTCACCGATATGTTCAAAGAAATATCGGAAACGACCGATTACAGGAAAATTTCGCCTTACCGCATGTTTCGATTGAGTGATATCAGTTATATATAAAATTGGTATGCAAACTAACAAAGTCAGGAATAAAATAGAAAATAGATCTTGAGATATTTCAAGACCATAGCTTATCCAAGTTTTAACTAGCCGTAATATTTCATCCATGTTGCAATTTTCATCTAAACTGTTTCAGACACCCTATATATCGACTGGAAATGGATATTCTTTAGTAAATTACTGCATAAACCATTGAATTTAATGACAACTTAAACACTATTTTGCATTAAGCAAAATTTCTTTCTCGGATTAGCTTTATCTCTTTACCGCGCACATGAGTATGAATAGCTTCTCGATCTTCCGCATTGATATGCGTGAACTCTAGCCCAATAGTAAATTGATTCTCATGCTGCTCGGCTTGCTCACAACGAACAATTTTTCCATACGCTAATATATAGTTTGAAATCTGTGATAGTTGTAGTCTTAATTCAACATAAGAACCTTTGCTTAAAGAATCATCATAATTAAAACTGATACCACTAGCGCTGATGTTAACTTCATGCCAATTCAAGTCCGGGATCATTGAACATCCCGAAAACTGTCTCCTAGCTAAGGTATTAATTTTATCGTCCAATAAGGTTAGATACTTGGCCACTTCAGGGTAACGTCTACGTACCAATGCGAACTGATCTGTTAATACTTTAGAAGTATCGGTAAAATTATTTAACAATTGTAATTCCGAATTATTCTCAGGGTATTTTTTCAAAACGTCCTGTATTTGATCATCTGGAATTAAACGCAAAGATAATAAAATATTATCATCAATTCTGAATGCACTCCGATTTTCAATATCGGCATCATTGTCGCTTTCTTTTTTAGAATATAAATCATTCATACCAATTAGCCGTAAAATTTAATTGTTATTAAAAACATCACTTTTGCGCTTCATCATCGTATTCATAAAACAAATGCTTATCTCCCAATATAGAGATTTCAACACGCCGGTTTTTAGATCGACTATCTTCTGTGTAATTAGTAAAAATAGGTTTCGTGTCGCCATGAGCCCGAATTTGCAGGCGATCCGCATTGATATCTTCTTTAGATTCTAAATGATGCACTACTGCTGCAGCACGTGCGGCTGATAGCACCCAATTAGATGGAAATCTCGATGTATTAATGGGACGATTATCTGTGTGACCAGAAACTATAATATTGCCATCCACTTCTTTTAATGCTGAAGCTATTTTTTTCAAGAGCAATGCAAAAGCACCATCAATATGGTCATCACCCGATGAAAATGTGCCTCGTTCTCGTATGCGAATAATAATTTCACGATCCGTCCAATCAACCTCCACAGTCCCAGTATCAATTTCATTTTTCAATACTTCAGTAATTCTTTCTGCTTCTTCTTGCATTCTCTTTACTGCAGCATTATAAATTTCTTTAGCAATCTGTTTTTTATCTACGTCTTCTCCTCCACTTGAAAAATCCAAGTTAGCTTTACTTTCATCCGTTGTTTGTTGCCGCATTATTTTCAATAATGTTTCGTTATCTGGCTTACCAGGACTAAATTCTGAAGTCACAACACTTGTACCTTTAGGCAGCTCATTTGCTGGCACATCACGTTGCACACCAAAGGCTCTAGACAAGGAGCCTGATAACTCTTTGAACTTATTAACATCCATTTCTGAGAATGATAGAAGTAGCACAAAGAAACACATTAGCAGTGACATTAAGTCAGCAAAGGTTGCCATCCATGCGGGTGAACCGGAAGATTCTGCTGCTTTTGCTGGGGGTGCATCAGACATTATTCAGCCTTAGTTATGCAGCTTCTTTTTCTTGACTCGATTCACCCACTTGATCGCGCTTACTATTTGGCAAATAAGTGGCCAGTATCTGCTCGACAACTCTTGGATTAGTTCCTGCCTGAATAGCAGATACTGATTCAAGTATTAAATCTTTGCTAAGTCGCTCTTCCATTGCAATCTTCTTTAATTTATCTGCTAATGGAAGTGCTATTGCATTAGCAATGACCGCTCCATAAAGAGTAGTCAATAATGCAACTGCCATTGCAGGACCAATTGATTTTGGATCATCCATGTTAGATAACATCTGCACTAAACCGATTAACGTGCCAATCATGCCCATCGCAGGAGCTGCATCGCCAATTGATTTAAACATTTCTCTACCAGTTTCATGACGTTCAATAGAAAGATTAATATCTTTACCCAACATTTTTTGAACAACTTCAGTTGGATGTCCATCAATACATAAGTTGATGCCCTGCTCTAAAAAAGGATGCCCGATTTCTTTACCTTCAAGTGCAAGAACACCTTCTTTTCTGGCTACATCAGCGAGTTCAACCGCTTCTTCAATAAGTTTGGTGAGGCTTACCGCTTTGTGAAGTAATGTAGTGAGAACAAGCTTAAAAGAACCAAAAAAATCGGCTAAAGAGATACGTGTTAACGTCGCAGCAAAAGTACCTCCGATCACAACAGCAAGCGATGGGACGTTCATGAAGGTCCCCGCAGATCCCCCTAAGACGATCGCTAATATAATCACAGCCATAGCCCCCACCAGACCTATTAGAGTGGCTAAATCCATTTACAAACGCTCCTTGTTTAGCTAATTTTCAACCAGTACATTTTTATAACCTACTGTTTTATATGTATTTTTATTTACTGCAAAGATAGATTTTTGCGACATTGTTAGTAACGGCCAAAACCGACAAATATTTAGCTATTTGCTTTGAAATGAAAGCTTTACTGACGAGTGAACTAAGAAGTAGCTCTTATTATTGGTAATTGCTAAAAATGCTTAAAAATCAAGTAAATATGCCGATACTAGGTAATGTAGAAGTAAGCATATACATGTGTATTTAGATCAAACTGAGCCAATATTTATGAAGATCCTAGTAGTTGATGACAGTCAAGCGATGCGCAAAATCATCAAGTGGACAATTAAATTGGCTGATATGGATGCTGATGAGGTTTTTGAAGCTTCTAGCAGTGATGACGCACTCTTGATATCAGAAACCAAAAACCTCGATTTAATTATTACAGATTGGAATATGCCAGAAATGGGTGGCTTAGCATTACTTAAGGCACTAAGAGATTCACAAAATATGGTTAAATTTGGATTTGTTGTAACCCAATCATCAGCGAATATATACAACCTAGCAAAAGATGCAGGAGCAGACTTCATCATATCCAATCCAAACTCTTCCAATACGTTTAAAGCACAAATTAATCAAACATTGTAATTTTTTTAACTTCATTAGACTGACTTCATCAGCGCAATAAAATTATAATTTCAATTATAAAAATAACTGAATTATAAACGTCAAATATTTGACTACATTAAACAATTTTTCAATTGTTATGGTTAGCCCTCACTCTTTTTCTGGTATCTTCTCCACTTGATAATTAAACGCCGATTAATTGGCATTTAATTTGGTTTCTTTAGATAAATAAAATAGCTGCTCACATGTCACAAATTTTTTCTAGCAAAAGAAACATCATTTCGTTTTTATCAATTGCCACAATGTTAATACTTTTAGTTTACTTGTCGTCAAATCCATATGTGAGCAAACAAGAAACTCTTCGCATTGGAATAACTGAGTGGCCTGGTTTTGAGTACTTATTTATTGCTAAAAAACAAGGTTTCTTCAAGCAAGCCGGGCTTGATATTGAGCTTGTAGAACTTAGCTCCTTAGCAGAAGTTCGTCGTGCTTTTGAAAGAGGGAAAATAGACGGTATGGCCGCTACATTAGTAGAAGTATTAGAAGCCTATAAATATTCTGATCAAATTGCTCAACCTATAGTCGTCATCGATTACTCAAATGGTGCAGATGAAATCCTTGCGAACAAAGAATTCAAAAGCCTTAACGATCTGAAAGGCAAGAGAATTGGCGTCGAAGCCGGTAGTATGAGTTCTTATATCGTTAGCCGAGCGTTAGAAATCAATGACATTGATTATTCTGAAGTAATCATGATCCCTATGGGATTATTCAAACTACCTAAGGCATTAAAATCTGGCAAGGTAGATGCGATAACATCACACCCTCCTGTTTCAGTAGCTATCAAGAAAGAACTTAAAGTAAATGTCTTGTTTGACAGCTCACTTATCCCACAGAATTTATTGGACGTAATAGCAATCAACAAAAATATACTTAAGGTTAGACCAAAATTAAGACAGTCGTTCATACAAGCTTGGGGAGAGACATTAAAGTATGCAGAAAACAACCCCGAATCGTCTTATCAGATATTAACCGAGCGACTTCATATATCTATACAAGAGTTCAAGAATTCGATGTCGTTAATTAGATTGGTTGATATCGATGAGCAAGAGCAATATTTTAGTGAAGGAATTATTGAAGATAATTTAATTAAAACTGGCGATATTGTTTTCAGACATCTAGATACATCAAAAATTGATTATTCAAAATTTATATATGCGAACTAATTAAGTAATTTAATGGAATTAGCATGAGCGCTGCTTTTGAAAAATACAAAATTTCTTCACAAAAACGGATTATATTGTCGTTTTTATTTGTATTTTTTGTATCAACGCTCACTATTTGCATACTAATGTATAAAATATTTAGTGATAATCTTTCTGAAAATTTATATACCCGCGCAATAGAAGTTATCGATATCATAGATTATATGGCTCAAACATCAGGAGAATCTCCAGAATTGATTAAAGGCATAAATACTTTAGCCGCTAATCGTGACATCAAACTTATTATTGTAAGAATTGTCGAGCCACCCGTCGTCATAGCGTCAAACAAAGCAGCGTTAATAGGCTTACCTACTAATAAAATATTTTCTGATGACATCAGTAATCAATCATTCAAATTTGATTCTAACAATGATCAATACACGGCTATATCATCTATTTGGTTAGAGAATAAATTCAGTAATGGCCAATTCACTAAAGCACATGTTGGAGTAGTATTTAACACTTATAAGACTCGCATCTTACTTCAGGAACAAATACTACATACCGCAATTTATTTAATTCTTACAACAATATTTGCTATTGGATTAGTATATTTTTTAACAAATAAGTATATTTTTCAGCCATTAGAAAAAATAAATTCAACCTTGAATAAGAATGATATTAATAAAGAATTTTCTCCAATCCCTATTTCTACATATGATGAAATCGGGTCTGTTGCAAAAACACTTAATCAATTGTTTACAGATATCTATGAGTCAAAAAGAAAACTACGTGAAAACACCGAACGGTATGATCTAGCACTTCAGGGAACCAAAGTTGGGCTTGTAGACTGGAATATCAACACTAATGACTTTTACTGCTCATCTAGTTTAATGAAAGCATTAGGTTTAACCGAAGACAACTTCAAACCCAGTGTTGATTGGTTTGAAGAGCGTACACATCCAGATGATAGAGAAGCCGCTAGGTCCTCATTGCTTTCACATCTTAAATTTAATACTGAATATGATGTCGAAGGTAGGTTGCGGCATGAAAATGATGATTACATTTGGATGCGGGTACGAGGTCAAGCTGTTCGCGATAAAGATGGCAAAGCGATACGTATAGTAGGGTATTATGCTGATATATCAAATCGTAAAGCCAATGAACATTTTATGAATTCGCTTTACTTGCTAAGTGCAGATGCAGCATTACCCATTCATAGCAAAATAAATTGCATATTAAAGGAAGGGGTTAGTTACTTAGACTTAGATTGCGGCGTTATCTGTAAAATAAATGATGAGAATTTATCAGTTACTTATTCTCATGCTCCTGATAAATATTGTCTTGCTACAGAATCTACTTTTACTTTAATAGATACGTTTTGCTCTTATACCGTAAAAGAAAACAACATGATTGCCATACATGATGTAAGCAAATCAGATCTTAAACATTTACCAGAACATAAAGAATCTGGCATTAATAGCTATATCGGAACACCTTTGTATATCCATGGAAGAATTTATGGAACTGTTAGTTTTTCAGATCATAAGAAAAGGTTAAAACCATTTACTGAACAAGAAAAGTCATTTGTTAGATTAGTTGCTCAATGGATAAGCAATGAAATGATGAGGTCTCAATATATAGACTACTTACATGAAACTGAAAGTAGATTAGAAGATGCTGTTGAAGAACTTACTAATACTAACTCGGAATTGGAAAGCTTTACGTATGTTGCTTCACATGACCTTCAAGAGCCTTTGCGAATGATTACTAATTTTACAGGACTTTTAGAAGCCAACTACAGCAAAAATCTAGATAGCACAGCTCTGGATTATTTAAAAATATTATCTAAATCTGCAAAACAAATGCGTATATTGATTAAAGGTTTATTGGAGTATGCACGTACTAGCAAAGAAAATGAAGAAATTGAAAATTTAGATCTAAACGAAATATTAAAAACAGTATATACCAACCTTGAAAAGCAAATATGTGAAGCCAAACCTGAAATAATTGTTAACAATTTGCCGTCCATTCAAGCTAATAAAGCTAGTATGATTAGTCTATTACAGAACTTAGTTAGCAATGCAATAAAATTCCAAACAGAAGGAAATAAGATTGTTATTGAAGTTAATGCTTATCAACAGAATGATTCTTGCATAATCAGCATTTCAGATAACGGCATTGGTATTGATAAAGATTATCAGGAAAAAGTATTTGAACCATTCAAACGGCTACATGCCAAGAGTGAATACAGCGGTACTGGCATTGGATTAGCAGTATGTAAAAAAATTATTGCTAGGATGGGTGGGACAATGTGGATTGAATCAGAAAAAGACATTGGAAGCACTTTTTTTGTTTCCATCCCTAATCTAATAACACAAACAGGGAAAGCAGCATGACTAGTAAAAACAGAGTAGCTGAAATTTTACTGATAGAAGATAATTTAGGTGATGTATTACTAACTAAGGAAGCTTTCCGCTCAACTCATTTTAAATATAATCTTCGAATTGCCAAAGATGGCGATGAAGCCTTAAAAATGCTTAGTCGGCAAGGTCAATTCAATGAATCGCCCCTTCCAGATCTAATCTTATTAGACTTAAGCTTACCAAAAATTGATGGTCGTGAAGTGCTTGAAAAAATTAAGAACAATTCAACCTTAAAAGATATTCCTGTAATAATATTATCAGGCTCAGCAGCAGAATCAGACATGACTTCTAGCTATGACCTACATGCTAATTCATATGTTGTTAAACCAGACAATTTTGATGACTTGAAAGAAATTGTCACTTCAATCGAAAATTACTGGTTCAATAAACAAAATCATAATACATTAGATAAAACCATTCATTAGTACTATCAAAATTACTAACGTTCTTGAAATGCATTCTGAAAGCCTCTATATATAGGCTTTAATAAGTAATCTAGTACAGACTTTTCCCCAGTTTTAATATCTGCTTGCACAGTCATACCTGGAATGATGCGATATTTATTTGTTTCTGTTCCAATATAACTTTTATCTAGTGTGATTGTTGCCTGAAAATATGGGCTTTGTTGCTCATCTAAAAATGTTGACGCACTTATTTTTTGGACTTTACCCATAATCGTTCCAAAACGATGAGGATCATAGCTGTTAATTTTAACTTCAGCTTTTTGGCCTAGACTAATATGGCCAATATCAGATGTCGTAACTTTAGACTCAACAACCAAAACATCATCGCCAGGTACAATTTCCATTATTATTTGACCTGGCTTAATCACACTTTGAATAGAATTCACCGCTAAACCACTGACAATTCCAGAAACCGGCGCTGTTATATCTAATCTACTCACACGATCCTGAAGCTTAACAATATTCTTATCTAACTCAGCCAGTTCACCCATCACTTTTCCGATATCCTTCTTGATAGACTCATAGAACTTATTCTCGACCTCAACAAAGGATTGATAAGCTTCTTCTTTCGCTTCATTTGCGACTAAAATATTAGACAATGTTTGCTGATATTGTGTCTCGGTCTCAGCTAAATTTACTTTTCTATCTAAGTATTCTGCTCTTGAAACCAACCCTTGTTCAACGAGCTCTTTGCGCATGTTTGCCTGCTGCCTAAGAACACTAGTCTCACGTTTTAAGTAATTAGCTTTTGTCTTCTCTCGAGTCAACTCCTCTTCACGTTGTTTAATTTTGGTTTGTGCTAAATCTACCTGTGATATATAACTTTTTAATTGTGCTTTATATATATTTACTTCACTTTCTACTAAGTCTGCATATTCATCTTTATATTTATCAAAGTTTGGTTCACCTTCTTTTAATATTGCATGCAACCTAATCAATTGAAGATCTAATACAGTATGTCGCGCTTGAATTTGTTTCAAATCTGATTCAGTCGAGGCCGGTGCAATACGTATTAATACATCACCTTCATTAACTATTTCACCATCACTCACGAATATGTCCTTAATAATGCCGCCTTCCAAATGTTGAACAACGTGATTATGACCCGTAGGCACCACTTCACCTTGAGTGACTGCTACTTCGTTTACAGGCGTTACATATGCCCATACAACCATTGCTACACATAAAAAAGCGATCGTCATAATAACGATACTGACCACACCAGGTGCATCAGACTCTTCTAACTGAATAGATTGAGCAATAAAACGAGCACGTGCCCTTGGAACTTCTGATTTAACCTTATCGGATAACGATAAATCTTCCTCTATCATTTCTTCATCTCCGTTAGATACTTAATTGCTTCGCCTGGCGTGCCTACATGAGCAACCATCCCATTAACCATTACGATTGCCTTATCCGCTAACCGTATATGTGAAGGTCGATGACTCACCATTAAAATAGTTTGTTTACCACGCATTGTTTCTAGATGGTCCATTAAATTCTGATCCGTAAACTTATCTAGCGAAGTTCCTGGCTCATCCATTAAAAAGATAGGTGCCTTTCTAACATAAGAACGCGCCAAGCAAATGCCATTCACAAGACCAGAAGGTAATCGTGATGTAGTGTGATCACCCACCAAAGTGTCAAAGCCTTTAGGGAGATCTTTAATCGCGGGCAATATACCTGCCTGCTCTGCTGCAATAATTAATTGCTTGTCTGTTGCGAGCGGTTGATTTAAACGAATATTCTGCCCTATCGTTCCATAGAATAAACTTGGCTTTTGAGGCATATATGCAATAACTCTACGCAAGTCTGTAGCATTCATCTGACGCACATCTGTATCATCGATAGATAATGAACCACCTTGAGCGCGATACATACCTGCCACTAACTTCAAAACTGTTGACTTACCAGAACCGTTTCCACCAACAATAGCTACAAAATCACCGGGATTGATCGCAAAAGTAGCACCCACCAAAGCGGGATCTTCATTTGGGGCATATCTAAAGGTTACGCGATCAAATTTAATTTGGCCGGTAATTTTCGGCATTATCAAACCTGCTTTGTAGCTATTGGGCTCAGAAGGCACTCGCATCAGTTGATTCAATTGTTGGACACTTTGTTTAATTTGATCAATTTGTAGCATGGCCAAACAAACACCTTGCAATGGTGACAGCACCCTCCAAATCAAAGCCATTACAGCAATAAGTGCACCAATCGTCATATCACCATTCATAACTTTCAAAGTACCAAGCGCTAACACACATATACCTGCAATCGTCATAAGTGATTGAGCAACACTATTTATCAATGCATGACTAGTTGAAGTTTTAAATGTCCGCGTCATCGCTTCACCTGATGCTTCTCGATACAACTCTTTCCAAGCACCTTCAGCACCTAAAGCTTTAAGTTCACGTAAACCAGAAAATGTTTCCATCAACATTCGCTGTCTAGCTGATCGCGCATGACCCGCATGAACTAATTTTTTATTTAAACTAGGAAACCATAACCATCCAAATATTAAATATATTCCAATCATCGCCACTGGGACTAATGCAATGCTGCCACCTAAAATTGTGAGTAGAACGATAAATAACAGCACAAATGGTAGCTCTAAGAACAACGTTGCACTTGGACCTGAAAAGAAATCTCTAATAGACTCAAATTGCCGCAATCGAGACAGCTGTGAAATAACAGTTGAACGCTCTGTTAGCGTAGGTGGTAAAGACATTATTTTTTTAAACGTCTCAACACCAATAATATAATCCAATCGACCCGCTAAGAGACCTAATGTTTTTGACCGAACCAATCTAAATATTAATTCACAACCAAGTGCAACAGAGATTCCCACCATAAGAAATGGAATACTGTGCGTTGACCTAGCACCAATTACGTTATCATAAACAACCATAATAAAAAGCGGCACAAACATAGCAATAATATTTAACATAAACGTCATCGCTACTAAATGCTTTAACAGCTTACGAAATCTCTTTAGTACTTGCGAAAACCATTGCTCACTAGATTGTTCCAACCCAGTCATAGCGTGCGTCGGATGCATATCTGTAAAGTAATATGCAGTGCCTTTTTCTTTTAAAATATTATCTGTGAAATATTTATTTTTATGTGCATCAAAATAAGTAGCAGAAACTTCAGATTTTTCTTTTATTACATATATTCCACCAGAATCTGATTCAAACAAACAAGGCAAAAGTGTTGGGCATATTTTCTCTACCGACGTGCATTTTTCATCACTTTCATAGCCTAATGTCACCAACATATTTCTCAAATCTACCAGATCAATATGGTTAGAAAAATGCGGGATCGACTCGATCAACTCTCGCTTATATGAACGCCACCCTAACTCGGTAAGGATTGGCATTATGCAAGCAGCATAAGGCGAAAGTTCTGCTATTTTAGAGTACGTTTTATTTCTAATAGCATTAGATAAACGCTCAGACATAGGTAAGCGTTCATCATCAGTTAATTGTTTGATATCTTCTAAGGTTACACTCATTTTCTAACCTATTCGTTTATTGCTTGATTAGCATTTAACGTTAGAGCAACTTTTTTATTTGGTTTGAATTGAATATTTTCAAGTTTCCCATCACCTAATGTAAAATGTCGGTCACAAATATTTAATAGTGAGGGTCGATGAGAAATAATAACCATCGTTAAACCATTACGATTTTCTTGCAAATAATCCTGCAAGCGTGCTTCATTACCAAAATCTAAGCATGAATTCGCATCATCAAATAATACTATTTTAGGATGACCATAAGTCGCATCCCCAATCATAGAGCGCACTAGGATAATCTGCTGTCGAACACCTGCAGGTATCGCATCTACATTCGCGCCACCAATCCTTGTGTCCAGTCCATTAGGTAGTTTTGTAATAGCATTCGTTAAACCAAATATTTCAGCTAGTTCTATAGCTTGATCCACCGCATAGCCTTCTCTAAACAATGTTAAATTATCTAGTATAGTGCCATCATAAATTGTGCCCTGTTGTGGCATTAACGCTATCTGTGCACGCACAGATGAACCATCCAATGTTTGAATTCCTTTTCCATTTAACATTACTTCGCCTTGTGTTGGATTAACAAATCCCATAATTAGATTTATCAATGTCGTTTTACCAACTCCATTTGCACCAAGTATTCCTATCGCTTCACCCGGTTTAATATGAATAGAAACACCTGAAAGTAATTCAACATCGCTACCTTCATGTTGAAAATGCACATCATTGAGCTCAATCTCACCATTTAAAGTGATTGGTTGAGAATTTTCTTTTAAGGCTTCATGAGGTAACGTCAATATTTCATTAACTTTATCACCTGCAATATGTACCGCTTGAAGTTGTGTCCATAAACCCATTGCCTTTAATGCAGGTTGTAATACTCTTCCTGAAAGCATCGTGCCTGCTGCTAATGCGCCGATAGTTAATTCACCAGAAACAACAAATATACTTCCAATACCTACAAAACTTATCATTACTACTTGTGAAAAAGTTGCGCCTAGTCCAGATACCAAACTATTAATTCTACTTACTTCATATACACTTGCTGCAGACTGAGCTTGTAATCTTTCATATCTACGTAGCATCAGCGCTTCCATTGCCATAGCTTTAACCGTATGAATACCTTGCAAGGTTTCTATTAAAAAGTTTTGTCTTCGCTCATCAGCTGATGATCTTTGTTCTAATGCAATTTTTAATTTCTTGCCTGTAAAATATGAAACAACAATAAACATTGCAATGATCGTCACAGGAATTAATACCATCTTTCCTGAAAATAAGAATATTAAGCTTAAAAATATCAATACAAACGGAAGATCAACCAACATCAAAATACTTTGGCCTGAATAAAACTCACGGACCTTCTTCAACCCTTCCATCTTGTCCAGGTAAGATCCTATGGAATTACTTTCAAACTTAACTAAATCTGCATGTACTACTCTATCTATCGAGTGAATACTTTCAGTATGTTCATACTGCACACCTTTCCAAGTTAATATTGCAGATCGAGCAACACGTAAGACACCATCTAATATTGCGGCTACTAATAAACCAAACACTAACAACGAGAAAGTATCTGTTGCTTGATTAGGCAAAATTCGATCATAAACTTGCAAAATAACTAACGGCAAAGCGAGCGTCGTAAGATTAATAAACAAAGACGCAAGTAATACGTCCCAACGCTTCCAAGCTGTTGGCACTTTATGGTTATTTTCGTTTGAATCATTAACAGAAGTTGTTTCTGCAATAGATGATTGATCCATTCTTAGCTTCTAACTCCCTTATAAATACTCATACGCATACAGCTCATCACAGCCTTGTGAGTGAGCTTGTATATATAAAACTATGAGTATGTAACGGCTAAAGAATGAAACTCTTTAGAAATCAGTTGCTTGCTAGGATTGACTGATAAAACCAACTATATTGGAGACAAGGAGCATTGATTCAAAGTTAAAAAGTTAAAACTACCACTGAATTTGCTCAACACCATCAAATACCACCTCGGTACCATCAGCAAATGAGATCACACCAGATGCGTCTGTACCCATATCAAGACCACCATCTGCCATACTAAATTCAACACTTTCACCATTTACTTCAATACTCCATGGGTTATCAGCATCACCCGTATCTTTAGACGAGACATCAATTTGCAAAATATCCGTCCAACCTTCACCTGTACCACCAAAAATTGCATCATTACCATCAAGAGAATCTAACAAAAATAAATCGCTACCATCACCACCATAAGCACTGTCGTTACCTTCACCAATTACAAATGTATCATCACCAAGATCACCATATAAGCGATCATCACCAGCACCACCAATTAATTTATCATCACCATCTTGACCATATAAATAATCATTACCATCACCACCTACGATTACATCATTCCCCGCACCACCGCCTAAGTTATCATTATGATCACTACCTGTAATTTCATCATCACCACCTTTAGTACGCACAACAACTTGATCATCCGAAGTGCTCGCATCAATCTTGTGGTCCGCATCAGTTTGGGCAGATACACTTTCTACATTGGCCTCGCCCATGTTGAGGGAGATGTTCTCTTCACCGTAGGTGTACACACGATCGGAACCTTCACCACCATCTACTGTGTCATTAC
>CALAJL010000110.1 GCA_937922735.1 uncultured Gammaproteobacteria bacterium
AGGGCTACCTTCTCTTTTTAAAGCGGTGCGAGAAATAATTTCTTGATGCATATCTTCATATTCTTCGACTTCGGGCCACATGATAGCGCCGGGTGCGATGCCATTGACACGCACTTCTGGTGCGAGCTCGCGCGCCATGGATTTGGTCAACATAATTAAGCCTGCCTTGGCAATACAATATACAGAGTAGTCTTTTAGAGGCCGGTCACCATGAATATCTACAATATTGATGATGCAGCCCTTGTTGTTCTTTAATTCTGTTGCTAATGCTTGAGTTAGGTATAGAGGAGCTTTTAAATTTACACCCACTAAGTCTTCCCACATTTCTTCATTTACGTCTTTTAAATCATTGGGATAAAACGATGATGCATTATTAATCAACACGTCAATTTGTCCAAATAAGGCAATGCCTTGATCGATGAGCGATGGTATGAGTTGATATTCTTTTAAATCACCTTTGAGCAGTTTTACAGAGTCAGGACGTTTTGCGTTTAAGCTATCCGCAAGAGTCATAGCATCCTTGCTAGAGCTTCGGTAATGCAGGATGATATTCATGCCTGCCTCATGCATATGCCGAGCCATTTCAGCGCCTACACGTCGTGCAGCACCGGTAATCATGACTGTTTTAACTCTGTTCATGGATATCCTAAATATTTATTGAACGCAATTTGTTTGGCTCACAATTGGTAGATAAATTTTATCATATCTGTTTTACCATTAGCATGATGTCTAGTACACCTAATCCTAATCCAAGTACTGCTTCGCTTAACCAAGCGCAGCAACTTATCACCCAACGTTGCGCGCAAAAAATACAACAATCAATCAATCAAAAAGGTGAGTTAGGGTTTGATGAGTATATGCAGCTGGTATTACACGATGCTGAAGTTGGCTACTATTGTCAAAATAATGAAATATTTGGTAAACGAGGTGATTTTACCACTGTGCCGGAGACTTCAGTGCATTTGGCGTTTTGTTTAGCACATGCATGCGCGAAAATTATTCGAGATGATGCGCAACAAAGTATTTTAGAAATTGGTGCAGGTAGCGGTAGATTTGCTTGCGACATACTGAAATATTTAGCTATATGGGAAATATTGCCGAGCAGATACTATATTTATGAATCTAGTGAAGCTTTGAAAATGAAGCAGCAGGAATTACTTGAACAAGAAATTCCTGAATACTTCCCACAAATTCAATGGTTAGATAACATTTCTGGTCAAGCTATGGGTGGTGCAGAATCCAGCAAAATTAAAACCGCTATCATCATTGCAAATGAAGTTTTAGATGCGTTGCCAGTAAAGTGCTTTGAGGTAGGTCAATGCAACATACATGAAAGATGTGTGACCTTAGATCAAGATAATAAATTTACATGGTCCTTAAAAGAACCAGCAGAAAAACTTCAGGCGGCGTTAAAATATTTAACAACTACGCTGGATGAACCGCTCGACCAAGGTTATCAAAGTGAGATTAATCTAAATATAGAACCAGTACTTGCAACTTGGGCGAATAGTTGCGAGCAATCTGTAATGTTTTTGATAGATTACGGTCAACCACGTCATGAGTATTATCACCGACAGCGACATATGGGTACGTTACGGAGTTATTTTAACCACCAAGTATCGGAGAATATCTTTACGCATCCGGGATTACAGGATATCACTGCAGACGTTGATTTTACTATGGTGGCAGAAGCTGCTGAAAATCTAAATATGGGTGTATTGTCATTTGGTTCTCAACGTAACTTCATGTTGGCGAATCATTTATTAGATTGGCAATCTACATCAGATAATGAAGTTGAGCGTTTATCACAGATTGCGCAACTAAAACAACTAACATTGGGTTCTGCAATCAGTGAGCGGTTTCAAGTAATGGTGTTAGGTAAAGGTATAAGCTATGGCACAGATCGCTTCACTATGCGTGATATGCGCGCACGACTTTAAATTTAAAATATATTAAAAAATAAAAAAGCATGGGGACACTACACGCCATTTTACTCGCTCTTGTTCAGGGTTTGACAGAGTTTCTGCCGATTTCAAGTTCTGCACATTTGGTATTGTTGCCAATTCTAATGGATTGGGAAGACCAGGGTTTGGTGATGGATATCGCTGCCCATCTTGGTAGCTTGTTTGCGGTGTTATTTTATTTTCGCCGTGAGTTAAGCAAACTTATTAGTGGTTGGTGTCAATCGTTTACTTCAAGTAACAAAGCTAATGAAGATGCCCAACTAGCATGGTTATTAATATGGGCTTCCGTTCCTATATTTATAATGGCTTTGTTTGTGCAGTCTTTCTTATTGCCACATATACGTAATGCAGTAGTGATTGGGTTTGCCTCAATAGTATTTGGCTTACTGCTTTGGCATGCCGACAAAAGTGGTAAACAATCCCGTGTGAATCAAGATCTCAATGTAAAAGATGCGTTGCTGATAGGCCTAGCTCAGGCTTTCGCCTTAATACCAGGCGCTTCTCGGTCTGGCGTAACGATGACAGCAGGCATGTGGGTGGGCCTAACACGTATTGAGGCTGCACGTTTCTCGTTTTTGTTAGCTATTCCAACCATTCTAGCGGCTTCATTATATGGTGCTTATAAAGCGATGCAGCATGAGGTAATCATTCAGTGGGGTCTTGTTCTAGGGGTGATTGCATGTTCCGCAATCGTTGCATTTTTATGTATACACTGGTTTATTAAATTCGTTAGCAAAATTGGCATGATGCCATTTGTGATATACCGAATCATCTTGGGTGGCTTGCTACTATTATTTTATTTATAAAGTGCTTAATTCCGATTGTTTATTAAATCGCGCAACAATTCTAATTGTGCTTGCTTTATGTTTTCAGCAAACTTTTCACCGCTGACTTTTTCTTGTATCCAAGTATCGATACTCACTTTTTCTATTTCAGCAGCAGCTTTTATTAACCAAGCACTTTGCTTATAAAGTTGATTTTTGTTTGCGGAAGTATAAATCGCTTCACAGATATCGAGTAAAATACCAAATCGTTCAGTGTTTCTTTTAGAGTCTAATTTTTTTAACAATTCAAGCAATTTATCTTGATTAAGTTTTAATGAATTATGACAAGCATGCTGAAGATTTACCGTTAGCGTTAATAATTTTTTACACGCATTTGAAAGCGGAAAAGCTTCAGTCATTTGAATTATTTTTTCGAACTCGTCTTCAGTCTCATTGAAGAATAGCCCGCCTATAAAGCATGCAAAACGAATATCTGCGTCATTATATTTTTCAGTGATCGTATTTAAAGCACTTAGTCCAAGTTTACTGCTAGTTGCATCTGTGAATTGGTAATAAAAATATGGAAATACTTGCGCTAAGGCATTGCTCTGTTTCAGTACTTCAAAATATTCACCAGGAGAGTCTGTTTGCAAGGCTTTGCTGGTTTCTAGCCAAACACGTTCTAAAGGTAGGTCTTTTAGCTCTTGTGTAGTAACAATGCTGCGCATTAATAGCAAAGTTTCATGTTGTAGTGTAAACCCTAGAGAGTGAAATTTTGCTGCGAATCTTGCAGTACGTAAAACTCGCAAAGGATCTTCTGTAAATGCGTTAGAAACATGGCGCAAAATCCTGCTCTTTATATCATGAGCCCCACCGTATGGATCAATGAGCTTGCCATCATTACTTAGAGCGATTGCATTTATAGTCAAGTCGCGTCGATATAAATCCTCTTCTAGGCTTACTTCTGGCGATGTGTAAATATCAAAGCCTTTGTAACCACGTCCTTTTTTTCTTTCGGTGCGTGCAAGGGCATATTCTTCTTTGCTCTCGGGATGCAAAAAAACAGGAAAATCTTTACCAACAGCTTTGTATCCTTTTGCTTCCATCTCTTCGGGGCTGGAGCCAACAACTACCCAATCTCGTTCGGTAACAGGGAGCCCTAGAAGCTCATCCCGTACTGCACCCCCAACTAAATAAACTTCCATTGTCAGAATTTATAAATGTGATAACGTGAAAAAATGATCAAGCTCATAAGACAAGTAACAATAGTTGTACTGTTAATGGTATGTTTCTCTGGATGTAGCACAATAGGATATTACCAACAGTCCATATCGGGACATCTCAAGTTAATTTCAAAGCGTGAGCGCATTGTTGATATCGTAAACGATTCAGCGCGAGACGAGAAATTAATTCAACAACTAAAATTATCAGAAAGATTGCGCAGCTTTGCTAGTCAGCAACTTACATTACCTGAAAATGATAGTTATCGTAGTTATGTGCAGTTAGACAGGCCCTATGTGACATGGAATGTATTTGCGGCTCCTGAATATTCTATAGCGCTTCAGCAATGGTGTTTTTTAATCGTCGGCTGTGT
>CALAJL010000111.1 GCA_937922735.1 uncultured Gammaproteobacteria bacterium
TTTTTAGCCTAAGAACTTGTTTCATTTTTCTCAACCACAAGTTTTTGCCAATGATTTCCTATATGGCCCTCAATAGGTTTGAAGTTCGCTTTGTAATTCATTTTTTGGCTGGCTTCGATCCAATAGCCAAGATATAAATAAGGCAGTTTTAATTCTTTAGCGCGTAAAATAAGTTGTAGAACAGCTAGTGTTCCCAGTCCACGTTTTCCATATTCATTATCGAAAAAAGTATATACCGCAGATAGGCCTTGAGGCAGTACATCAAATACAGCTACTGAAATTAATTTTTTATCTAAACGAAATTCAAGTAAGTACGTCTCTGACCATGTGCCCAGTATAAATTCTTCATAATCGCTTTGTGTGGATTGACTCATAGGGCCATCGTTATGGCGGGTTTGTAAATATTTTGTGTATAGATCGAAATGCTCTTGTGTGAACTTATTTTGTACTTTATGTATAACAATATCTTGATTGCGTTTTAATGCACGTTTTTGTGAACGGTTGGGTTTGAATTCATCTACACATACACGCGTAGGCACGCATGCAGTGCATTCTGGACATTTTGGACGATATAGATGACTACCGTTTCTACGAAAGCCATAATCAATTAACCAGCTATATGTTTGGGTAGAGATTTCTTCATTTGGATCAGCGAAAATATTGAGACTGTATTGGTCGGGCAAATAACCACAAGGATGAATGGGTGTTTGATAAAAATCCATGCCGCTATTATTAAGCCGGTATACTTAATTTTCCAATAAATATTAGTTTATAAATAATAAAAAACTGCATACATGTATAAGCAACTACATAATATCTTATCGGCAATCAGCCAAGATCAACAACTGAAGCTGTTAGCCGGAGGTAGCATTGGTATTGAGAAAGAATGCTTGCGAGTTGATAAAAATGGCAGCTTGTCGCAAGAACCACATCCCGCATCGCTGGGATCTGCACTTACTAATCCTTATATCACTACAGATTTTTCTGAAGCGCTACTTGAACTCATTACACCTCCAGAGCAAGGTGTTTCAGAAGCATTGGAGTGTTTGCAAAAAATACATCAATTTGTCTATTCACAGCTAGAAGATGAATCACTTTGGAATGCCAGTATGCCGTGTGTAGTGGCTGGTGAAGATGGAATCCCTATCGCACAATATGGAACTTCCAACTCCGGCATGATGAAGACAGTATATCGACGTGGTCTGGGCTACCGTTATGGGAAAATGATGCAAGCTATAGCTGGCGTACATTTTAACTATTCAGTACAAGAAGACTTTTGGCCGTATTATCGTCAGCTACTTAAGCAAGAAGAAATGCCATTACAAGATTTTGTTTCTGAACAATACTTTTGTTTAATTCGCAATTTAAAACGTTATGGATGGTTGGTGTTTTATTTATTTGGAGCTTCTCCGGCGATATGTAAATCTTTTTTAAGTGGCCAACCAAATAAACTTGAAAAGTATGACAGTAATACTTATTACTTACCTTATGCCACGACATTACGTATGGGTGATATCGGTTATACGAATAAAAAAGAAAATGAGACGGGTGTACAGGCTTGCTATGACAGCTTGCCTTCTTATATTAATTGTTTAACCAAAGCGATAGAAACGCCTTGCCCTGAATATGAAAAAATAGGCGTTAAAGTGGATGGCGAATACCGTCAGTTGAATGCCAATATTCTGCAAATTGAAAACGAATATTACAGTACGATTCGCCCAAAACAACCACTAGTAATAAACGAAAAGCCAGTGCATGCACTTGGCAAAAGAGGTGTGCAATATATTGAGCTTAGGTCGTTAGATCTAAATTTGTATGAGCCATTAGGTGTTGGAGATATGCAATTATATTTTCTTGAAGCCTTTATGTTATTTTGCTTATTACAGGATAGTGCTCAAATTAATAAATCGGAACGTGAATCTATCGATAATAATGATAGCAAAGTAGCTCATGAAGGCCGTGATCCTGCGCTAAAACTTGAGCGTAACGGTGAATTAGTTTCGTTGCAAAGCTGGGGGATTGAATTGCTAAATGAGATGCAAGAGGTTTGTGCTATTCTCGATCGACAAAATAATACTAATAAATATACTGAGGCATTACGGCAGCAACATGCCGCTATAGAAGACCCGAGACTAACTCCATCTGCAAGAGTCTTACAAGATATGCAAGACAATAATGAATGTTTTTTTGAGTTTTCTAGCAGAATATCCAAGCAACATGAAAAACGACTACGCAACAATACGTTAAGTGAAAAAGACATGGCTTTTTTCCATAAACACGTACGACAGTCGGTTGAAAAACAAAGACAAATTGAGGTGTCTGACACAATTTCTTTTGATCAGTTCCTGCACAATTACTTTTCAAACACAGTATCGGAACAGGAAGTGATGGTATGAGCAGAGTTGGAGTTGTTGGAGCAGTATTATTAGGGTTCACTCTTATGAGTGGTGCTGCCCAAGCAGAAATATTCAAATGGGTCGATGCAAATGGCAAGGTTCACTTTAGCGATCGAAAGATTAATCCTCAAGCGCAAAAAGTTAATGTGAAAACAGGTGCAAAAATACAGACTCAATATAATGTCGACAATAATGATATCGATATCTATGCAGATCAGGAATATTTAGAGCAAGAACATCTAAGTGTAGAGCAACGTTTGTTGAAACAAAAACAATATGTAAACTTTCTTACCTCTGAGCGTTTAGAGCGAAAAGAAAAGCGCAAAGAAGCACAACAAAAGAAAGATACAAAACAAAAGTTATGTATTGCAATGCAAGATAAGTTGAAAGGGTATACACAAGGAAATTATCGTTGGTATGAGTTAGATGAAGAGACCGGCGAAAGAAACTATCTTGCTGATGAAAAGCTTGACGCAAGAAAGCGGGAGCTGCAATCTGATATAAAATCCAACTGTAGTTAATACTACAGTTGGATTTCAAGATAGCTTTTATTTTTCATTAGAAAATTAACTAGCTTACATTCTATTAGATAACTTAATCTATTATTCTTAATGACGCGATGGTGGGTAGGGTGCATAACCCACATCGTAATCCTCTCGCGGCCAAAAACGATTTTTTTTATGTCGAAGATAACCACAATCTATAATGTTTTTCTGACATAATGTCTCGCGCCATTCATACTTATAAAACTTCTTCATTACTGCAGAACGTTTAGCGTTAAATTGCACCTGTCGTACATGCGAAGTTTGATGTTCACCAAAGCCTGTTCCTGCCTCTTTTTCTGTATGGTCAGCTAATACAGAATCATTAGCTGCTCCAGATTGTTGAGTGCGACTGGGGGCTTGCGAGCCAGGTTTAGCTGCACTCTTTCTATGGTGTCTAGTGAACAAGGGTAGTTTTTCCTCGTACACAGCTAACGCAATTACACCCATTGCTGAGTCATCTGCAAATGCATGGGCATAGGAATCTTCGGCCTGTGTGAAGTAAAAACGGTGAATGTCCCTACTGCTAGTGCGCCATCCCGAATAGGATTGTGTTTCGTTTGGACCAAGTATGTACATATTCTCATTATGAGTTAGCTTGGATTGTTTGCCAGATATGATATTACGGCCATCCACTGCTATTACTAAGCCCAGGCGTTTATTAGAATGGTTGCGTATATTGAGTGAGTAATTTTCACCATTTAAGGCTTCCACATAGGCGCGATACTCATTCTTAAGATGCTGTTGAGTGACTGGATAAATTGCAAAGTGATTGCCATTGTCAGCAATGATCTCAACTTCTACTGGATGAAAATTTTGATCAAATTTATTCGATGCTAGGCAAGGAACTGTTAAACTAAACGTTAATAAAGTTAAGACAAATCCACAATTTAGATATCTCCCGTTCAAGTTCATAATGTTCATCATGTCGAATTCCTTATAAGTAATGGTTAATCGTGCTTGTTAACGTTATAAACGTATTTAGAATTCAATTGGGTTAAATAGAAAAGGGTTTATTTTGCAAGCAGGTAAAAATACTCCAGTTATTAAGGATTTAGTGTTGATTGGTGGCGGCCATAGCCATGTAGAAGTGCTGAAGATGTTTGGCATGAATCCTGTGGAGGGATTGCAAATCACCTTAATTACGCGTGATGTGCATACACCGTACTCAGGCATGTTGCCGGGCTATATTGCTGGTCATTATAGCTATGATGAAAGCCACATAGATCTTCGACCGCTTGCAAGATTTGCAGGTGTGCGTTTAATACATGCTCCGGCTACTTTAATTAAGCCAGAAGAAAAATTAGTAATATGCGGTGACCGACCACCCATTAGCTATGACGTAGTTTCTATCAATACGGGCTCTACGCCTTCACATATAGAAGTTCCAGGTTCTAAACAACATACGTTAGCTGTCAAACCTATTAATGAATTTTTATTAGGTTGGGATGAATTAATGCATGATGCTCTTGGCGGTAAGGGTGAGTTTAAAGTGGTAGTAGTGGGTTCTGGTGCGGGCGGTGTAGAGGTTGCACTGGCAACACAATTTCATTTGCAACAATTGTTAAAACAAAATGGCTTGTCTGCTGATTTGCTTAAGTTTGAATTAATCGCTGGTAGTGGTCCAATCTTGTCTACGCATAATGCTTCTATACAAAAACGATTCAGACGTGTGTTAACAGAGCGCGGTGTAACGATACATAAAGGCAATAAAGCGAAACGCGTTGATGAGAATAAAATTGAGTTAGATTCAGGGAAAATAGTCAGTGCTGATGCCATTATTTGGGCAACACATGCCTCAGCGCCAACTTGGTATAAGGAATCTGGTCTGGCGGTGGATGAAAGAGGTTTTGTACTAGTGAATGATTCATTGCAATCAGTTTCTCATAAAGATGTATTTGCTGCGGGCGATATAGCGACCGTTGCTAATTATCCAAGACCAAAATCAGGTGTGTTTGCTGTTAGACAAGGACCGCCTCTATATAGAAATATTAGGCGAGCATTGACTAATAAAATACTTAAAAAACATGTTCCACAGATGAGTTTTTTAAGTTTGATCAGTACAGGTGATAAGTATGCAATCGGTTCGCGAGGAATTTTTACTTTTGAAGGCGCGTGGGTATGGAAGCTGAAAGATTATATTGATCGCGAATTCATGCATAAATACAACGTTTTGCCAGAAATGAAAAATAGCGATGCCCCTATTTATAGTGAGCTAGCAGATTCTGATGAGCTAAAAGATATATCAGCAATAGCTATGCGATGTGGCGGATGTGGTGCAAAAGTTGGAAGTAATGTGTTGAGTAGAGTGGTGAATCAACTCACCACGGTAACGCGTGATGATGTAATTTTAGGCTTAGATGCACCTGATGACGCTGCGGTGCTTGAGGTGCCGCTTGGCAAAGTTCAAGTTCAGTCAGTAGATTATTTCCGTTCATTCATTGACGACCCTTACGTGTTCGGGCAAATCGCAGCAAATCATAGTTTGGGCGATATATTTGCGATGGGTGCAGAGGCGCAAGCAGCGATGGCCATTGCAACGGTTCCTTATGGTAAAGAGCGTGTAGTTGAACAGCAGTTGCATCAAATGATGGAAGGTGCGTTGCAAGTACTCAATCAGCACAATACTGCACTGATTGGTGGTCATTCTAGTGAGGGAGCTGAATTATCATTTGGTCTAAGCGTTACAGGTTTAATAGAAAAACAAAAGCTGCTGGCTAAGGGTGGAATGCAAGTCGGTGATGTGATTATCATTACCAAGCCGATAGGTACCGGCACACTATTTGCTGCGGATATGCGTGGGAAAGCTAAAGGTAGATGGATCACGCAAGCAATAGACTCCATGGTATTGTCTAATCATGCAGCTGCGCAGTGTTTATATAATTATGATGTGCATGCGTGTACGGATGTAACAGGGTTTGGCGTGCTGGGCCATTTGGTGGAAATGGTACGTGCTGGACAGGTAGATATTCGTATTGATATAAATTGTTTACCTATTCTCGATGGTGCGTTAAAAAGTATGCAGCTAGGTATATTCAGTTCTTTGCAGCCATCAAATGTCCGTTTGCGTCGAGCAATAAAAAATCAGGATGAAGTGGTGAAGCATGAGCTTTACCCGCTTTTATTTGACCCACAAACTGCAGGTGGATTACTCGCTACCATTCCTAGTCATCATAAAGATGAGTGTATTAGCAAATTACATAAACTTGGATATCAAGATGCATGTGTGATTGGTACTGTCGAGAATCTTAGTGATGCAGTTGAGAGCATCATGATTAACGTTTAAAACACTATTTTAAATGATAAATAAAATTATCTGGTTGATTGTTTTTTTTGTGGTGCTTATTTGGTCTGGAATACACCCAAAAGATCAATTAACTTGGTTTTTAGAAGTTTTGCCGGCTGTGATCGGTATTCTGGTGCTGGCATTCAGTTACAACCGTTTTCGTTTAACACCGCTAATATATTTTCTTATACTTATCCACTCAATAATCTTGATGGTGGGTGGCCACTATACTTATGCAGAAGTACCATTGTTTGACTATTTTAAAGAGTGGTTTGGGTTTACGCGAAATAACTATGACAAGGTTGGACATTTAGCACAGGGATTTGTACCGGCTTTAATTGCAAGAGAAATTATCGTTCGTAAGAAAATTATTCCAAGCTCTTTTTGGCAATTCTTTTTCATTATATGTTTCTGTTTAGCGTTTAGTGCTTTTTACGAGCTTATAGAATGGTGGGCAGCACTTATAGTAGGTGAAGATGCAGAAGCATTTTTAGGAACACAGGGTTATGTGTGGGATACGCAATCTGATATGGGTCTAGCGTTGATGGGTGCGGTATTAGCATTGGTAATGTTAAGCAAACTGCATAATAAGCAGTTAGATCAGCTGAAAGTCATTACACAAAAGAAAGCCCGCTAAGTTAGTGTGAGGCGGGCTTTCATTGCAGGCTTTGATTTAAGAGATGTTGCATGTGTCGAGTCTTACGTATTGATGTTAATTTGCCTCGTCGAGTAGGGGTCTACTTTTTCAAGACATTGATATTAAGTTACGCCAGTTCGATCTACATGGGTTGATTAGTAGCTTGCAATTCTAAACAACCTATAAAAACATCTACACGTACAAAGCTACGCTTTGTGCTTCTTGTTTACAATTCAAACATTATTATGTTACGAATTAACAGTTTTAATATGCGATTAATCGTGGTTCTGGCGATGTTATTTTGACGCAAATAGGCATAATACATTAAGAAAATTATAAGAATAGCTGATATATATTATTTTTATAAAAAGCTATTAAATAATTTATTAACATTATCTTTTTCTTTCTGATATGTAAATAAATTAGCTTTAGCTTGGCATGCTTTTGTAAGTTTAGTTAAATATTTTTTGTTTTTTTCTGCTTTTAAAAGTAACTTGCGTAAAGATTCGGTGTCACCACAGGGGTAATAGCCAGGATAATTTTTTCCGAGCAAGCCAATAGAGCCCTCTATTTTAGATGCAATAACTGGTAATCCTGCAGCACAACTTTCTGAAATAACATTTGCACCACCCTCCATTCGCGAGCTGAGCACCATCAGGTCTGCTGTCGCATAGCATTGATTGATTTTCCAGTGCGGAACTTCACCGTACCATTTGTAGCGTGCATTTTTCTGCATTTCTTTATCAGCACGTGCAGCCCAGATGGATTTATGTGCCTTACCATAGTGTAATATGCGGATGCATGAATCATCAGGAAGTTTGCGAACCGCATATGCTGCACGTAAAGGATCTTTTTCGTTACGTAAATGGCCGATGATGCAAACGTTAAAGTAACGTTTATTTTTATTAATTTTTCGTTTAATAAAATCTGCAGATTGATAAATCACATGAACTTTTTTTTGTGCAGATTTTGGTAAAGCTAGATAAGCTAAGTCATGAAGCGTAATTAATTCATCGGCCTGTTTAATAGATCGCAAGGTAGGTGTGGGGTGTGAGTGGATAAATCTATATAAATCAGTACCGGTGAGCGCAACAATTAGTGGTTTTTGTGGAAATTGCTCATGGAAATAATGTATAGAAGCTGCACTTCGCCACGCATGCAATGCGAGCATGGCATCAAATCTGTTGCCTATTTGTGAGATATCATCATTGCTAGACTTGACTGTTACTTTATGCCCCAACTCCATCAAAATTGATTTCCAACGTATCGCAGTAACTCGATTTCCACCACGCGTTTTGGGTAGTGCAGGGGTAATTAGTAGGATCTTCATGCGTGTAAATATCATACCGCTATTGTATGGTTAGTGAATATCTTTCATTAATTAATTTATTGTGAATTATCATAACGCTAGCATTGACAGTATTTATAAGGCACTTTTAGATGTAAGAGCTAGAACTCTGGCATTAGTAGAAGGCTTAAGCGAAGAACAGTTGATGGGTAAGGTTTTATCCACAGTGAACCCATTAAAATGGGAAATTGCGCATGCGGCATATTTTCATGAGATATGGGTGTTACGCCATCTTGGGGGTCAATCAGCAGTTAATGAAAAGGCAGATGAATTGTTTGATTCTATCAATATTCTACATGAGGAGCGCTGGAATCTACCTTTGCCTAGTTTAATCGAAACATTTGAATACATGGATAAGGTATTGCAGCTTGAGTTAGAGTTGCTAAAGGTTATTGAGCTAAATAACCATGCAAAATATTTTTTCTTGTTGGCTTTATTTCATGAAGATATGCATAACGAAGCATTTATTTGTACTCGTCAGACACTATCATACCGAAAACCTAACTTTATAAATTGCAAAGAATCACCCGATTTACAAAATGATATAAGTATTCATAGTAATGAAGATATTCAACTTCCTGGTGGCTTATTTTTGTTAGGTGCTCAACGAAAAGATGAATTCATATTTGATAATGAAAAGTGGGCTCATCAAATTAATCTTTCACCCTTTAAGATGGCTAAGTTTGCAGTGACAAATGAACAGTATTTAGAGTTTGTGGAAGATAATGGTTACCATAAAGAGCGCTATTGGTGCGATGAGGCTTGGGCTTGGTGTAAAAAAGAAAATCTGGGGCATCCAGTATATTGGAAAAAAGATTCAGATGGTAAATGGTACGAAAAAGTATTTGATCAATATTTACCTATAGAATTACATCATGCGGTCATACATGTAAGTTGGTATGAGGCGAAAGCTTTTTGTGAGTGGTCAGCGCGGCGTTTGCCGACAGAAGCTGAATGGGAGTTTGCAGCTAGCTGTAATCATGATGTAAAACACGATAATCAACACCGACAGGATGTTGATTATTCTACTCATGATATGGATTGTCTAAACGCAAACCTGGACTGTTCGAATTTGGGTACAGCAAGTGTCTTTGCCTATCCTAAAGGTGACAGTGTATTTGGTTGTAGGCAAATGTTTGGTAATGTATGGGAGTGGACTGAATCAACTTTCAAGCCTTATCCGGGATTTTCCCCAGATTGGTATAGTGAGTATTCACGACCTTTATTCAATAAGGCAAAAGTTTTGCGTGGTGGCGCATGGACGACACGTAGTCGCATGCTACGCAGTACATTACGAAATTATTATAGCCCAGAACGAAATGATGTATTTGCTGGATTTCGTACTTGTGCAAAAAAGTAAAGCAGATAAATATAAAATATAAATTAACTACGTTGCAATCTATATATGAAATGGTGGGGTAAATTACTGGGCGGTGCGCTGGGCTATGCTCTAGGTGACCTAATAGGTGCAATCATAGGTGTTTTTTTAGGACATCAACTGGATCGTACCCGTTCTATTAAAAGTGATGATGTAGGTTTTAATCGCGCATCACAAGGTCGCACTCAAGTTGCATTTTTTGCAGCGACGTTTTCAGTAATGGGGCATATTTCTAAATCTGATGGCCGCGTATCTGCTCAAGAAATACAGCTAGCTGAGCAAGTGATGAGGCAGATGCGTTTAGAAAAAGAACAACGCATAACTGCTATTGAACATTTTAATCAAGGTAAGCAAGAAAACTTTGATTTAGATGAAGTGCTGCGTGACTTCCTTCATGAATGTAATGGTAAGACTGCATTGATTCAGATGTTCGTTGAGATTCAGCTACAAGCTGTGTATGCGGATGGAAATAAAAATAGTAATGAGGAAAAGATTCTTAAGCATATCTGTGCGGCCCTAGGCTACCCCGAAGTTTTATTGGCGCAGTTGGAATCAATGTTGTTTGCGAGTCAGCGTAGTCGTCAGTCATATAGTTCAAATGGCGCATATGCTTCATCGTCGACTGCATTAGAGGATGCATATAAGATTATTGGCGTAACAGAATCTGCTACTGATGATGAGGTAAAAAAAGCTTATCGAAGATTGATGAGTCAAAACCATCCAGATAAATTAATTTCTAAAGGCCTGCCAGAAGAGATGATTGAAATCGCTACCAATAAAACGCAAGAAATTCAAAAAGCATATGATTTAATTTCAGAAAATAGGAAATAGATAAAAGTGAATTCGTTAATTAGTAAAATCATTTTTAGCAGTATCTTTCTCCTTCTTGTAAGCAGCGCTTATGCAAATGGAGTGAAAAATATAGATAACCTTGAGCTTAAGCAACTAATGGAGAGTGGAGTAGCAGTTATTGATGTGCGAGCGCCTTCTGAATGGAATAAAACAGGTGTTGTAAAAGGTAGTCACTTACTTATGTTTTATGATGATAATGGCAAATATGATTTAAATAACTGGCTGAAAAATGTGGCTGAAATAGCAAATAAAGATGAACCAGTAGTGTTGATATGTCACTCTGGTGGGCGAACTAAGCAGCTTAGTAAATATCTAACCAGCGTGGTTGGATACAAAGAGGTGTATAACGTTAAGCGAGGTATTGCTCACTGGATAAAAAAGAAAAATAGTGTAGTGATGCCCAACTAGAACCACTTTAATTTGTTTTAATAAATTACTGTCTTTAAAAGCTTGATATTAATTGACTCGAAAATAATTATTTATAATGCATATAAGTTTTACCAATCGTCTACAAATGCCTAGATGAATGTGCGGTATATAGTCAGGTAAATTCAGGCGGAAATTCGATACACCGCAACGGGGTTTATTGGATTTCATTCTGCGGACGTTAGTGGTTCACAATAAACTCTATAATTATTGATAATATAGTGGTCAAGTTTTCTTAATATAAGAGAGAGATGAGCATCTGCATGCGATATCTACATGTAATTTCTGTATGGTAGTACTGGTATAATCATTACATTACAAAAACATAAACTTTATAAATGAAAATATCTGAGTTTTACCCGCGTGAAGTATTTGCGAATCGAACCGTATTTGTCACGGGTGGTGGTAGTGGTATTAACCTGGGGATTGCTAAAAGTTATGCTGCCGTGGGTGCTAAAGTAGCAATATGTGGACGCACCGAAGAAAAATTGGATCATGCAAAAAGTGAATTAGAGGCATTGGGTGCAAAAACTCATGCGGTAGTTGCCGATGTACGAGATTATGATGCGTTACAACATGCATGTGATCAAATACAAGTATCACTAGGGCCCATTACAGATTTAGTTTGTGGTGCGGCTGGTAATTTTTTATGTTCCGCAAATGAAATGAGTGCAAATGCATTTCGTACTGTAATTGATATTGATTTAATGGGTACGTTTAATGCTACTCGAGCTGCATTTGAACAGTTAAAAGAGACCAAAGGCTGTGTGTTGATGGTTTCAGCAGGTCAAGCTTATATGCCATATACTCATCAAGCGCATGCTGGTGCTGCAAAAGCGGGAATAGAAAATTTAGCAAAAAATCTTGCTTTAGAATGGGGGCCACTTGGTATCCGAATTAATACTGTAGTGCCAGGACCCATTGAAGGCACTGAAGGCGTTAAACGACTGGCTGATGAAAAGCAAAAGCATATGATGCTGCAATCAATTCCACTTAGACGCTTAGGGTTACCAGAAGAAATTGGCCAAGTTGCGGTATTTTTGTCATCACCCATGGCAGCTTACATTACGGGCTCACAAATTGTGTGTGATGGAGGTATGAATCTTTCCGGTTCTGCTTTGTTCAATATGGGTGTTCACCAAGCTCAAGCCGCACGGGCTGCGCACGCCACCAAGTCTAGTAATGATCAAGAAGAGTAAAATAAGTAAATCTATTTTGCAGAATCTGGATTGTATTCTGTTTCAAACATTGCCCAAATCGCTAGGAAAAAAGCAGCAATGATAGGCCCAATCACAAATCCAGATAAGCCAAACAAGCCTAAGCCACCTAAGGTACTAAGCAGAATTAAATAATCTGGCATTTTTGTATCGCGTCCCACTAATATGGGGCGTAAAACATTATCGATCATACCGATGATCAGTGCACCTACGCCAAATAATATAAGTGCTTTGATCCAATGACCGTTGGCAAGAAAAATTAATGCTGCTGGGGCCCAGACAATAGCAGACCCAACTGCGGGTAAGATTGATAAGCCAATCATTACTACTCCCCAGAAAACTGCAGACTCTATGCCCAGTAGTGCAAACATAATCCCACCAAGCGTTCCTTGAATAACACCAACGACTAACGTTCCCTTAATTGTGGCACGTGACACTTCGGCAAACTTTGATAACAAGTGACGTTCCGCATCATCTCCAATCGGTAAGACACGGATGATGAGTTCAACTAATTTAGGTCCATCTCGCAAAAAGAAAAACAGCATATAGAGCATGAGCAAAAACAATACAGTGAATGTTAATGCATTCTGTCCAATATTTAGCAAATTGGTTGCAACCCATTGACTGGAATTTAGTGCTGTATCGGAAAGACCTTCTTTGAGCTTCTCAAAGTCTATTCCTACTTTTCCTAAGGAATCGCTGACAATAGGTAAACTTTTTTGCACCCATGCAATGGGTTTAGAAAAATCGTATACACCACTACGTATGTCACTATATAGATTAGTACCTTCGTTGACGACCGCGACAGAAAGTGTGGTTGCGGGCACTACAACTGTAAACAATATTAACAACAAGGTTACAAAAGCACTGAGTGAATTTCTACCTTTGAATTTTTTTAAAACAAACTTATGTAACGGGGAAAATAATACTGCAAAAGCGACAGCCCATAATATAGGTTCAAAAAATGGCTTGAGTAAAAAGATAAACGCAAGACTTGCAGAAACTAACAGTGTAAAAAAGAAGATATGCTTAATCAAAACAAAGACTCTTTAGGTTGCAGGTTGTGTATCTTTTCTTGTATGTCCTAATTGTAGCAGGCTTGGTAATAAAATAAGAGTAAAGACTGTACTAACAAACATACCACCAACAATTACGCCAGCTAACCCTTTATATAATTCTGTACCTGCACCTGGTATTAATAACAGCGGTAACATTCCAAAAATACTTGTTAGTGTGCTCATCAGTATAGGCCGTAAGCGTACACGTACTGACTCTCTGACTGCATCTGTGCGCGATTTTCCATCACGCTCAGAGATTCGTGCTTGATGTACTAATAAGATAGCATTATTTACCACTAGTCCTAATAAAATAATAAATCCTAGCATTGTAAGAAGATCGGCTGGTAAGCCAAGTATATGTAACATTAATACACCGCCCACTGTTGCAAGTGGCAAAGCTAAAATTACTAAAATGCTGTCTATAAAAGAACGAAATAGCGCACTGATTAATAAATATAAAATTACTACTGCTAAAATAAAACTGCTCACAAAACTTGTGATAGCAGTTTTTAAGTTATCCGCAGAACCACTGAGACGAATTTCGCCATCTTCGGGTAATTGTTGTTCCATTAATGGAATAATTTCTTCTTTAATTTTGTTTAATGCTACTTCTAATGGCATTTCTTGCGGCGGTCGTAATTCAAGTGTGACGGTGCGGCGGCGATCTAGACGTCGAATACGATCTGGTCCAGCAGTACGCACAATATCAACCAGTTCATTTACGGGTAATACTCCACTTACAGGTGTGTGTAATGGTATAGCCGAAAGTTCCTCGGGAGTTTGCCAAGGCTGAATACGAGCAATGATGTCGAGTTTTTCTTCGCCGTTAAAATATTCCCCAACAAATAATCCTTGACCGAGTAGGCGAGTAACATTTGCCATAGTGGAACGATCCCATCCTGCTTCTATAATGCGATCTTCTTTAGGTATAAGTTGCAATTCTGGTTCAGCGAGTTGCAAACCTGGGCGTGGGCGGGCACGGGTTTGTGGACCAAAGACTTGCGGTATGGTGATGAATCCAATTTGTGCAGCACGCAGTAAACTATCTATGTCGTTACCTTGGATATTGATATCGACCTCAGTACGCCCACCTACACCGCTAAATAGAGAAGCTTTTTGAACAATCGCAAACGTATCTGGAAAGCCTGATATAGCACTACGTACCACATTTAAAGTTTGATCGACTTGGTCTTGATTTGGATTTTCAGCACGCGCACCCATAAAGATTGAGCCTGCACTGGCGACAAAAAAGTAATGTTTAATTTTTGGTTCTTTTGTGCCATCAATATAAGGTTGCATGCGTTTAGCGATAACGTTCCCCATTTCTTTTTCTATATGATCGATGTTCACTCCTGGAGGTGGAATTACAATGCCAAACACTAAGTTTCGATTACCCGTAGGGAGATAATCTGTTTTAGGAAAGGCAGTATAGGTTGTGACTGCAGCGATACCGATCAAACTTAAAATCCAAATTGCGCGAAGTGTAGGCGTTTTCGTTACATTCATAATGAATGCAGTCGCACGATCCCACCACGAGGTGTGAAGGTCTTCTAGTTTGATATCTGCAGTGAATTTATACATTGCTGTAGGAATCACAAGGCAGGCAACCACTAACGAAGTTGCAATCGAAGCAGAAATTGCTACTGCAAGATCAGAAAATAACTGACCACTTTGATCTTTTAAAAAAATGATGGGTAAAAAAATTGCAACCGTAGTCAAAGTGGATGCAAGCAGAGCGGGCCATACTTGTTTTGTGCCATCCAAAGCAGCTTGTAATGCAGACATGCCTCGTTCACGCATGCGTACTATATTTTCCAGCACAATAATTGCAGCATCCATCACCATACCAACCGCGAAGGCCATGCCTGCAAGTGAGATCACATTCATCGTACGTCCGGTGCTACGCATCACCATAAAGGTTACGAATAAACATAGAGGGATGGTTAGTGTGACGATCAATGTGGCGCGTAGTTTTCTTAAAAACCACCATAGAATAATTACGGCGAGTAATACGCCGATTGCTAGATTGTTACGTAATAATTCTATTGCACTGTCAATGTATACGGTTTCGTCATACACCTGCTGAATAGTTAAGTTCGCACGCCTGAACGGTCCATCTTTAATGTCTACAACAGCAGCTTGTATATCACTCATCGTTTCAAGAACATTTACTCCTGCTTCACGATAAGCATTTACAGCAATTGATTGCTCACCTTTAGTGATTACAAAATTGTTGCGATCTACGGTACGTATTTCAATATCGGCAATATCGCGAAGCGTGATAGCTTTTCCGTCACGCCATTCAAGGTTAAGTTCGCCAAGTTGTTCTGGTGTAAGTGCTCCCGTATAACGTAATGTATAACGGCGTTTTCCTACATTCGCAGTCCCTCCAGACACGTCATCGTTACCGCCTGCAAGTCTTGCTGCATTGGGCAAATCCACCCCTAATCCCGCAGCTTTGTATGGATCAATCGTGATGCGAACTTCGTACTCATTGCCGCCACGCACCTCAGAGAGTGCCACACCTTCTACACGTTCAAAACGTGTCTGTACGACCTCCTCTACAAAATCTCGATAAGTTTCAATTGAACGCGTATTACCCTCTGCAGGTTTAATAATAAACCAGGCAATCGGTCTACCTCGTCCACCTGCAGTACTGAGTACAGGCTCATCAGCATCTTCTGGATAATTGGGAACACGGTTAAGACGATTAATAACTTCAATCAGTGCACGATTTAAATCAAAGTCAACTTCAAACGTAATGGTAATTTTGCCGCTGCCATTACTGGCTTCTGAAAGTAATTCCTTCATGCCAGGTAAACCGCGTAATTGCTTTTCTTGCGGTTCTATTATTTCTGATTCTACTTCCTCCGGCGCAGCTGCTCGCCAATTGGTAGTGACAACAATTTCTGGTTGTTCTACATCTGGTGTTAATTGTATAGGAAGTTGGCCTAGCGAAAGCACCCCAAAAATACTTACCAATATACAGGCAACTAATGTTGCTACAGGGTTATCCAGTGCAGGCCTTAAAAATGTCATAGGCTAGAGGTTATGTAATGAAAGTCATAAGATGATTGTTGTACGAGCAGTAAACTTATGAATCTATTCCTAATGACTTGACTGTTACGGTCATACCAGGGCGAAGGTTTTCACCACCACGGGTAATGACCTGGTCGTCTGCTTGAATTCCACCGATAACTTCTATGCGATTTAAATCAGCAATACCTGTTTCAACTTGGATTCGTTCAGCCATAGCGTCTTCATTAATTCGGAATACATACACACCTTCTCTACGTAAAACCAATGCATCGCGTGGTACTAGAATAGCTTCTCGTTCATGTTCAGTGGGGATAGCGATGCGTAATAACCTTCCTGCAATCAGTGATTCATCATCCACTGAAATTCTCAGTTCATATAGACGTGAGGTGTCCCCGCCTATAGGTACGATTGCTCGAACTTTGCCAACACCATTTTTGTTGCCATGTAGATAATTAAGTGGTGCGCCAATAGAGATGAAGCGTAAGCTGTCCGCAGGGATATGCGTTTGAATTTCAAGATTGCTACTGCTTACTAAACGTATAATAGTAGTGCCATTGTTGGCCCATTCTCCAGTTTGTAATAAACGATCTGATACTACCCCATCAAAGGGTGCGACGATACTGGTGCGACGTAAACGTTCATTTGCTTGCGCAAGCCTTGCATTGGCAGAAGCCATGTTACTGCGTGCAACGGCTTGATCAGAAATAGCTTGGTCAAGCTGACTGCGTGCTACGTTATTATGTTCAAGTAATTCGGTAAATCGCTTTACTTCTTTTGAATGTAAAACAAACTTTGCTCTTTCACTTTGTATAATTGATTTTTCTTCAATGACTTGTTGTTTGATAAAAACATCATCGAGTTTAACTACTGGATCACCTGCTTGAATTCGATCACCTACCTCTGCTACCCAAGTGATACGACCGGCTAGTTCAGCAGATAAATTTGCATCATCACGACTAATAACCGTGGCGCTATACAAAGCGGTTGGCGCAATGCTTTCCTGAACGGCTCTTTCAACGACTACAATTGCAGGCGGAGGACCTTTGCGAGATGGTTGCGCACTTTGTTGATTTTCAGTCTGATTGCCTGTTTTATTGCCAGAATCTTTTTTTTGTTCTGGTTTTTGTGCAAACGTTATAGTTATACAAAAAGATATAAATATTAAAAATAGTAAACGAGTCATAAACTCAATTGTATACGAAGAGATACTCCGATTTCAGAGTATGTTAGATATAAATAGATGAAAATCTAGGAAAAATGTAGGGGTTATAGGGGTGTACAAAATATTTATTAATTTAAGGCTCCACCACAACTACTGCCTTGTCCAGCTGTACAACCATAACAATGGTCAGCAATCATAATTTCATTACCCTCAAGATCTGTATTTATGATCTCTGATAAGTGTGTGCGAACTTGCTCATTGTGGGGAAGTGACATGCCTAGCATTTGGTTAAAGTCACAGTCATATACAAAACCTTGCCAATCCACACTAACCATAGAACGACACATCACTGATTGTAAATTCTCAGCGCTATAGGCATTGCGCAATAACTGCATATACTCCTCAAACTTTCCTTTACTCACCAACATACTGCCAAATCTTTTTATTGGCATGTTGGTTATGGTAAATAAATGGTCAAAACTAATGTCATACTCTTGTGCAAGTAACTTTGTGTAATCTTTTTTCAAAGATTCTTGTGAAGGCGGTAATTCTGGGCCTTGTGGATTGTAGACTAGGGTAAGTTTATGATCTTTATCACCTTTGCCATAACCTAGCTTATTGAGCTCTTGAAGCCCACGTATACTTTTACCAAAAACACCTTTGCCGCGTTGTTTGTCTACATTTTCTTCCAGATAACAAGGTAAGGAAGCCACTACTTCTACATTATGTTCAGCTAAAAATTCTGCTAAATCTTCTTGATTAGGCTCTTCAAGAATAGTTAGGTTGCAACGATCAATCACATGGCGTGATTGATCATGAGCGATTTTTACTAATTCTCTAAATTGTGTGTGTAGTTCAGGAGCGCCACCAGTGAGATCTAATATATTAATATCTTGTGTTTGCATATATCTAGCAACCACTTCGATGTTATCGGCTGTCATCATTTCTTTTCGATTTGGCCCTGCATCTACATGACAATGTGTACAGCTTTGATTGCATTCATAACCTAAATTCACTTGCAAGGTTTCAACCTTGCTGCGATTGATAGAAGGAAAGTCTGTTTTTTTTAGTAAGTGAATAGTTTCGTGCATGTTTAGTATTAAAAGTTAAATTTATTTTCGTGCAAAGGCATGAAACTTTTCGACCCAGTTTAGCAAACGTTTTGGAGTATGAGCACGCTTCCATTCGCCAGCAGCATATTTATTAGCTTCAGCTAACGTTGGGTAAATATGAATCGTGCCAAGAATTTTATTTAAGCCTAATCCATGTTTCATCGCAGATACATACTCACTGATTAAGTCTCCTGCGTGGTCACCAGCAATAGTAACACCCAATATTTTATCTTTGCCAGGTTTGGTAAGTACTTTGACTACACCATGCGCTTCTCCATCTGCAATTGCACGGTCTAATTCTCCAATATCAAAGCGTGTTACTTCATAATCTAT
>CALAJL010000112.1 GCA_937922735.1 uncultured Gammaproteobacteria bacterium
TGCTTGTGTCAAACCATTGATGTTGTAAGGCAAGCGCATTTTATTCAATTCATTCATCCATCTTCCATCTCCCAACATCCAGCCCAGTCTCAATCCCGCTAACCCCATCTTTGAAACAGTGCGCATCATCAATGCATGTGGATAGCGTTCTACCAGTGACATTAATGAGTAGGCTGCAAACGGTGAGTAAGCCTCGTCAATTACCACTAAGCCCGTCGAATGTTTAACGATTTCTTCTACTTGATCTTGTGGCCAGAGCGTTCCTGTTGGATTATTTGGACAGGCTAGAAAAATTACAGCCGGCTTGTGCGTTGCAATCTCTTTAATGAATAATTCCATCTGTAACGCAAAACTATCTTGTTGCAGTGGCACTTCAACAACCTTTACACCAACATATTCTGCAATCAACTTATACATCGAAAAAGTTGGTGTAACGGTAAGAATAGTGGCATCGGGCTTTGCAACTGCCATAATTAAAAGCTGAATTAGCTCATCCGAACCATTACCAAACATCAACTCAAGATTTGGGGACAGCGAAAATATCCGATGAAAGGTTTTTTTCAGTACTGTTGCTTGTGGGCATGGATAACGATTCAACTCAACTTGCTTTAGCGCTGCTAACCATTGATCTTGCAATGCTTCAGGAAATGCATATGGATTTTCCATTGCGTCCAGTTTGATAAGACCCGTTGAGTCTGGCACTTGATAAGCCTGCATGTTAGCAAGCTCAGCACGAAGTATATTATTAGGCGTAACACTCATGTTCGAATTTTAATTACTTGCCTCTATACTCTGCAGATCTTGCATGCGCAGTTAATCCTTCACCATGCGCGAGTGTAGAAGCTATTGGGCTTAATTTATTTGCACCCTGCTCGGAACAGTGCACTACACTTGTGCGTTTTTGAAAGTCATACACGCCAAGCGGCGAGGAAAATCTTGCTGTTCCGGCTGTTGGCAATACATGATTCGGTCCAGCACAATAATCACCGAATACCTCTGGAGAATAATGACCGAGAAAAACAGCGCCTGCATTGCGAATTTTTTTCAACAATTCTTTAGGCTCTGCAACACACAATTCTAAATGCTCAGGTGCAATTTGATTTGAAAGCTCCGCCGCTTCATTCAAACTACTCGCCTTAATAAACGCACCAAAATTATTTATAGAGTCGGTAATAATTGCTGCACGATCAAGACTCTTTAATAACAATTCCATTTGTTGATGAACTTGATCAAAAAAGTTTTCATCAGTAGAAATAAGAATAGCCCGTGCATTTGCATCATGTTCGGCTTGGGAAAATAAATCCATCGCCACCCACTCAGGGTTTGCACTCTCATCACAGATCACTAACACTTCTGATGGCCCAGCAATCATATCTATTCCTACCGTACCAAATACTTGCTGCTTCGCACTTGCAACATAAGCATTCCCAGGGCCAACAATTTTATCCACCTTAGGAATCGTTTCTGTACCATAAGCAAGCGCTGCTACTGCTTGCGCACCTCCAATCGTAAAGGCTTTATCCACACCTGCAATAGATGCAGCAGCTAATACCATATTGTTCACTTCACCATTTGGAGTTGGTACAACCATAATAATAGAATCCACTCCAGCGACCTTGGCGGGTATTGCGTTCATTAATACAGATGATGGGTATGCAGCTTTGCCGCCAGGTACATAGACGCCCACTTTCTCTAACGCAGTTACCACTTGACCCATCTCATTGCCATCATCATCTTTTGTTGACCACGATTGAAGGCTTTGTTTTTCTGCATACTCGCGTATTCTTATCGCTGCCGTTTGTAATGATTGGTGTTGTTCTTTACTAATTTTTGTCAACGCATCTTTCATCTGCTGCTTAGAGAGCTCTAAGTCAGAAGCATGTGTGACGCCTAGTTGATCAAATTTTTGGGTATAAGAAAGCAATGCTTGATCACCCTGTTCACGAATATGCTTAATAATCGTTTCAACTGTGTGGCGCACATCGTTTTCTGCAGACTGATTTTGTCGCAGCAAATTATCAAAGTGCACAGAAAAATCTGCGTCTTGAGAAGAAAGACGGCGTATATCCAACATGTTTTAAACTTTAGGAATTAAGCCGCGCTTGCTGCCGACTTGGAATGTCGCCGTTCACGAACCGCATTAGCCAAGCTACGTAATAATGTTTCAGTATCTTCCCAAGCCAAACATGCATCAGTGATACTTTGACCGTAAACGAGCTCCTGTCCGGGTTTGGCATTTTGACGACCACCCACTAAGTGGCTTTCTATCATGAGGCCAAAGATTCTCATGTCACCAGCACTTAGCTGTTGCGAGATCGAGTCACCCACTTCCATTTGCTTTTCGTGCTGTTTGAGACTATTTGCATGGCTTAAATCAACCATGATCCTTGCAGCTAACCCTGACTTTTCAAGTAACGCGGATGCTTCATTAATACTTTCCGGACCATAGTTTGGTTGATCACTGCCTCCACGCAAAATAATGTGGCAATCTTTATTACCCGCGGTCGAAAAGATTGCAGATTTGCCTTCTTTAGTTACAGACAAAAAGTGATGAGGATTCATTGCTGAACCAATTGCATCAACTGCAACCTGCAAACCACCATCTGTAGCATTTTTAAATCCAACGGGACACGACAAACCTGATGACAGTTCTCTATGCACTTGACTTTCTGTAGTGCGCGCACCAATAGCTCCCCAACTTACCAAGTCAGCAATATACTGTGGACTAATTAAGTCTAAGTATTCTGTTCCAGCTGGCATTCCAGATTCATTTAGGTCAAGCAATAATTTTCGCGCGACATGCAAACCTTTGTTAATCTCAAAACTATCATCAAGGTTAGGGTCATTAATAAGCCCTTTCCAGCCCACTGTAGTACGCGGCTTTTCAAAATAGACGCGCATAATAATCACTAGATCACCCGCTACTTCGTCTCGAATTTTTGCTAATCGCGATGCATATTCGCGTGCAGCTTCGGTATCATGAATTGAACATGGACCAACGATAACAAGCACACGATCATCTTCTCCATGTAGAATCTTTTGCACTGCACTCCGTGCAGTAAACACACACTGTGCGGCTTTTTCGCTTACAGGAAGTTCTTTGTGTAATTCAGAAGGCGCAATAACTTCTTTCGTTTCTACAATTCTGAGATCGTCCGTTTGATGTTGCATGATCTTACCTGACCTTTAAATTCTCTTAATAAATATACTCGTGAAAATACGCATAAAAATACTATGGTTTCTCAATAGCTAATTTGAATTCTTCAATTAAAGGTTTAAGTGTAGCAGATTTTATCTTCATTGCTGCTTTGTTGACGATCAAACGCGAACTGATATCCGCAATGTGCTCAGTAGCTACCAGACCATTTGCCTTGAGTGTGCCCCCCGTCGCAACAAGATCAACAATGCAATCGGCCAGCCCTAACAACGGAGCGAGTTCCATCGAACCGTATAACTTTATCAATTCAACTTGCTGCCCCTTGGAGGCAAAATAGCGTCGTGTACTTTGCAAATATTTTGTGGCGACTCGCATACGACGGCCTACCGTAGTCTTTCCTTCCACGCCAGCAACCATTAATTTGCATTTAGCAATCCCAAGGTCTAATGGTTCGTAAATACCCTCACCATCAAACTCCATCAAGGTATCTTTTCCGACCACACCCAATTCTGCCGCACCATATTGAACATAGGTTGGCACATCGGTGGCACGTATAATTAACAGACGTACATCGGGCTTATTGGTTGGCAGTACTAATTTTCTACCATCTAATTCTTTTTGAGCAACCGTAATACCGATTTTCTCGAGCAACTCACGGCATTCATCAAAAATGCGTCCCTTTGATAAGGCTATTGTAATGATCTCTTTATTAGCTTGTGCAGACATAAATATGAAAATGTATTTATTGTGGAACGCGACGAATACTAGCACCAAGTTGCGCAAGCTTCTCTTCGATACATTCGTAACCACGATCAATATGATAAATGCGATCAACAATGGTTTGCCCTTCCGCCACCAATCCTGCCAAAATCAAACTCGCAGATGCACGAAGATCTGTCGCCATCACTGGGGCAGCAATTAACTTTTCCACTCCGGTCACAATAGCGATATTACCTTCGACTTTAATCTTTGCACCCATGCGCTGCATTTCTTGAACATGCATAAAGCGATTTTCAAATACGGACTCTGTAATTGAACATGTTCCTTCTGCAATGCAATTTAACGCGGTAAACTGTGCTTGCATATCTGTAGGGAAAGCTGGATACGGCGCGGTACGCAAATTTACGCTCTTGGGTCGTCGCCCTTGCATATTTATTTCAATCCAGTCATCACCGCTGCTTATGGAAGCACCGGCTTGATCAAGCTTTTGCAATACCGATTCTAAAAGCTTAGGTTGCGTATCTTTTAACATTATGTGACCACCACTAATTGCAGCAGCCACCAAAAAGGTGCCAGTTTCAATGCGATCAGCCAATACACTGTAATGACAACCCTTTAACTCTTTCACACCATGTACGGTGATGGTGTCCGTGCCAGCACCTTCGATATTAGCACCCATGGCAATCAAACAATCCGCCAAGTCAGTTACTTCCGGTTCGCGCGCAGCATTTTCGATGACACTTGTTCCATCAGCCAGGGTTGCCGCCATCATTAAGTTTTCTGTACCAGTAACCGTCACCATATCCATTACCAAATGCGCACCCTTTAAACGTTTTGCGCTGGCATGAATATAACCCGCTTTAACTTCAATCTTTGCACCCATGGACTCCAATCCACGTAGATGCATATTCACCGGTCGAGAACCAATTGCACAACCACCAGGCAAAGACACTTCCGCATGTCCAAAACGAGCAAGCAATGGGCCCAATACCAAGATTGATGCACGCATCGTTTTCACTACATCATAGTGAGCAAAAAATTCCTGGATCGTGCTGGTATCTGTCTCAATATTCATGTACTCATCTATGGTGAGCGAAACCCCCATTCGACCGAGTAATTCCATCGTAGTCGTTACGTCTTGTAAATGTGGCACATTGGCAATTTGCATTGGACCATCAGCCAACAAAGTTGCTGCCAATATTGGTAATACGGCATTCTTTGCACCTGAGATTCTTACATCCCCTTGCAAAGGCTTGCCGCCTTCAATTAATAATTTTTCCATGTATGGCTTGGGAATTGAGTATAGTAAAGAAACGTTGGATTGATATTGGTTGCGATCTTAACGAACCCACATGTTATATACCAGCCACACCAGTATATTTATGAATATAGTAATGGTTGATGAAGATAAGGATTTAATCCGCTATCGTAAGCACATCTTGAAGTTTATTTATCTGTATTAGCTTACGAGCTTTATCACTGGCGTTACGGAACACCAGTTGTTTTTTATTACAGTGTGCCCAACGCGACCAAGCCACCAACAACGCCAAACCGCCGCTATCAAATTTTTTTGCAGCCGAGATATCAATTTCCAAACTATCTTCGAACACATCGAGCAATGCTTTTCTAGCTTGCTTCCATATTTCGGGAACACTTACAAAAGTCAGATCACCTGTAACACTGAATCGACCTGGCTCAATATATTTAAAATCAGACATCTGCAACTAACTCAAGAGCAAAAAATTTATTCAGCTACTTCATCTGTTGCACCAGATTGATTAGTACTTGCTAACCGTGCAATTAATGCATCGAGAGAAGTTTCTCTTATCTCTTGACTGAAACTAGTGCGAAAATTTTTAACTAGACTTAAACCATCCACTGCAAGATCAAAGACCTTCCATTCCATTTGTTTATTCTTTCGAAATATATACGCAACCTGCAAAGGCGCTTTACCTGAACCAACACTAAGTTCAGATTGAACCGTGTAATATTTTCCTTCTTGTTTCTCACGAGTAGGGAGAACATTCACCTTCGCATGCCCATAATCCACTAACGATTTTGCATAGGTGCGAATTAACATATCTTTAAACTCTGCAATGAAACTTGCACGCTGATCTTCGCTAGCTTTTTTCCAATACTTTCCTAGTATCAATTTACCCATAGAATTCAAATCAATTATAGGAATCACGGTATCGTTTATCAGTTGATTAATTAACGTTGGATCCTCGCGTAATTGATCATTATCTTCATTGATAGTATTAAGAACTTTGGCTGAAGTCTCCTCAACAATTTGTTCGGGTGCACGATCATCTATCGCTAACGCGTGAGTACCTAGCCCTACAGTTAAAACAACCGCCATGGCCACAAATAAACCTGCAAACTGCTTAGACCAACTCTTATTACTTGCCACGATAAATCTCCCTAAATTCATATTTTATAAAAAAAATCAATAACTTATCTGATTGTAAATTACCCAGATGTTAGTTTGACAACAATTTTGCCAATTATCTCCTCTAAAACCAGCGCAGATTGAGTAAATTCTATATGGTCTCCTGCCACCAGAACATCATCCTCTGCACCGGGTTCTAGTGCCACATACTGCTCACCCAACAAACCCGCGGTATATATACTGGCAGTTGTATCAATAGGGAAATAATCATGCGAAGCTTGAATACGCATTAGAACTTTCGCCTCATACCTATCAGAATCATAAACTATTTCCAACACTTGCCCGACTCGCACCCCTGACACTGTTACCGGCGAGCGTACTTTTAAACCGCCAATATTTTCAAAGTATGCTGACACCTCATAACCATCGTTGCTAGTCAATCTGCTTAAGTTGCTGACTTTCATCGCCAACATAAACAAGGCAAGCACCCCAAGCACCACAAAAAGTCCTACCATTGTCTCGATAAAACGCGTTGTCATAATTTTAATTCCTGATTAATAACTTAAATAAATTACAAGTTGCCAAACATTAATGCTGTTAACACAAAATCCAACGCTAGTACCGCAAGCGCAGAATTAACAACTGTATGCGTGGTAGCCAAACTAATTCCTTCAGCCGTCGGTATCGCTTCATAACCTTTGTATAAAGCAATCCAAACACAGGCCACAGCAAATACCACTCCCTTGATCATTCCATTGGCAACGTCATCGATAAGATCTACATTCGCTTGCATTTGTGACCAATAAGAACCCTCATCAATACCTAATAGACCTACACCTACAAATCTTCCACCTAATATTCCTACCGCAGTAAAAATAGCAGTCAGTATCGGCACCGATATAAAACCACCAATAAATCGAGGTGTAATAATTCGCTTAATGGGATCTACCGCCATCATTTCCATACTGGAAAGTTGTTCTGTTGCTTTCATTAACCCAATTTCTGCAGCCAGCGCGGAGCCTGCGCGACCCGCAAATAAAAGCGCGGTAACCACGGGCCCTAATTCACGCACCAAAGTCATCGCCACAACCACCCCCAACGACTCTTCAGCACCAAAGTCCACTAAAGTGATGTATCCCTGTAATCCCAACACCATGCCAACGAATAAACCGGAAACAAGTATGATAGTTAGTGATAACACACCAATTGAATAAATTTCTTTTATAATTAATCGTGGCCGTGTCAAAGCATGCGGAATCGAAGCAATAATTTTTCCTAGAAAGAGTGAAGCACGCCCAAAGTTTTCGAATAAACCAAGCGCCCAACCTCCAATACTTTGTAATGTTGTAGCAACCATACTTATCGACCTACCAACAGATCTTCTTTGAAATCATTTGAAGGATAATGAAAAGGTACTGGACCATCCGCTAATCCTTGCAAAAATTGCTGCATCCATTCGGATGAACTAGTCGCTAAATCATCGGGTGTACCAGACTCAACTACTGCACCTTCTGAAATCACATAGATGTAATCAGCAATAGACAATGTTTCTTCCACATCATGAGATACGATGACACTTGTAAGCCCCATGCTTTCATTTAGCTCTTTAATCAAGGTAACGATAGTACCTTTAGTAATGGGATCTAGACCCGTAAAAGGCTCGTCATACATGATCATCGAGGGATCCAATACAATCGCTCGCGCCAATGCTACACGCCTCGCCATACCACCTGACAATTGACTGGGCATCAACTTACGTGCACCGCGCAATCCAACCGCCTCAAGTTTTAACAACACTAGATCTCGCATAATTTGCTCAGGCAACTGTGTATGTTCCCGCAATGGAAACGCTACATTTTCAAACACATTCAAGTCAGTCAATAACGCACCACTTTGAAACAACATGCCCATCTGTTTTCGAACCGCGTAAAGAGTATTCTGATCGACATTATGTATATCTTCCCCAAACACCTGCACGGAACCTTGTTGTGGATGTAACTGACCGCCGATGAGTTTTAGCAAAGTCGTCTTACCAGTACCACTTGGCCCCATAAATGCAGTGACTTGCCCAGCGCGAATATCCAAACTAATTCCATTGAATATTTTTCGTACACCACGAGTGAAGTGTAGATCACGGATTTTTACAATCGTTTCCAATGTTTTCTTCTCTATATATAACAGCGAGTAAAGCGTTAGGGCAAAAATAACTAGATAATTACCGCACAAAATAGGAAAACATCATACCTGCTTATAGTATGCTTGGCGATGCGCTCACAACACGAGCAGCGAAAAATCTAACTGAATAATAAGCCAATAGCCACCAAAACGTATATATGTTGATCTTTATTGCTGCTCTTGGAATAGGGTTTTTACTGCTAATGTGGAGTGCAAACACCTTTGCAGATAACGCGCTTTTGCTTGGCCAACATTTTAATATTTCGAAAATATTAATCGGCATCGTGATACTAGGTTTCGGCACCTCCGCACCTGAACTTTTAGTATCTGCACTTTCAGCTTTACAAGGCAATGCAGGTCTCGCTATTGGCAATGCCATTGGATCCAATATAACTAATATTTTATTAGTATTAGGTGCAACGCTTTGTGTATTGCCCATCAATATAAACGCCGAATTGATTCGCAAAAACTTTATGTTATTGCTTGGTGCTACTGCACTATTTAGCTTGCTAATATTTGATCAACAACTCACATTTGTTGATGGATTAATTTTATTAACTGCCTTAATTTTTACACTCTACTTACTCTCGAGATTTGAAGAGCAAATCGATAATGCCGACGATGACACGGAAACCACTAACATTGCAGTATTGCGAGTCGTTATTGGCTTAATTATTGGCCTTGCAATTTTGTTAGCTAGTTCTAAATTAGTTGTTTGGAGTGCAACAGAAATCGCGCAACATTTAGGTGTAAGCGATCTAGTAATTGGTCTCACCATTGTTGCACTTGGCACCAGCCTTCCTGAACTTGCCACCTGCATTGCCAGCGCAATGAAAAAGCATGGTGAACTTGCCATCGGCAACATCGTTGGATCCAATATTTTTAATACCCTAGGTGTAACCGCCACCGCAAGTCTGATATCAAGCTACACACTGCCAGAGAAAATCTTTTCTCGTGACTACCCTGCCATGCTCATAGCAACAGGTATATTATTTGCTCTACTACTGATATTTTTACGCAAAAAATATATACCACGCGGATTTGGACTGCTATTTCTAGCAGGGTACGTAGCATATATGTACACAATTTATATTCAAACTTAATAAGCTGCAAAGCCATGAACACAAACCACAACACGCCTAATAAAAATATAATAGAACGCGCGAAATCCATTCGCTTAGCATTGTTTGATGTCGATGGTGTATTTACAGATGGAAATATTCAAATTGACTCGCATGGCAAAGAAATTAAAACTTTCAATACACAAGATGGTCATGGCATCCGCTTGCTACAACATTATGGCATTCAAGTTGGCGTTATTACGGGGCGTAGCTCAGAAGCACTAGAACATCGCATGCGGGACCTTAATGTAGAACATGTTTACCAAGGCAGCACCGATAAATACACAGCTTACCAAAAACTATTAACGACTCTAAAACTATCTCCAGAGCAAACTTCGTTTGCGGGTGATGACATAGTAGACCTACAAGTAATGTCGCATTGTGGTTTAGCTATCGCTGTTGCTAATGCACATAACTTTGTTAAACAACATGCTCATTGGGAAACTACAGCAAATGGTGGCCATGGTGCAGTCAGAGAAATATGTGAACTTTTATTGAATGCTCAAGGCCTATTAGAAGAAGCATTAACTTATAACTTAAATAAAGGTCATAATTAATAAGTAATGAAAAGGTTAACTTGATGTCCTATAGACTTATATGGATTTTCCTATTAATCATTTTTGGTGGCGCAATTACGTTGGCGTTTTTAAATCAGCGCGACCGGCAAATTGAACATACTTCGTTAACCAACCCTAGCAACACGCCTACAGTCAGCTTCGAAAATATCGAGATGATCATCAATTCCCCCGCCGGACAACCACAGTATGAATTAACTGCACCAAAATATTGGCTCTTTCATGATCAGCAAAGGAGTGAGTTTACCTCCCCCGATATCATTATTTATAATGAAAACGGCAGCAAAATTTACGCATCTTCCAATAGAGGTGAAACACGCGATAATAACGATGTAATTACATTAATAGGTGATGTAAAAATTGAACAGCCCAGCACAAATATTGAGCCTATTCCCTTAAACATATACACCGATAAACTAACAGTCTCACAAAAAAAACAACAAGTGACTACAAATTTACCTGTCACTGCAACACGTGGTTCACAAAAAATAACAGCCTTAGGTATGACCTTAAATCTAAACGACAAAATATTATATCTACACAGCAAAGTTAAAGGCCAATACAATCCTTAAACCAATATCTTCATCATGATGAATAAATCAACCAAAATCTATATCGCCTTATTACTGCTACTTTCATTTAGTACAGCAGTACAAGCACTAACTGATGACTCGACCAAACCCATCAATATTCAAGCAGACTCTGCAGAGATTAATGATGTAACTGGCATAAGCACGTATCGAGGCAATGTGAAAATAACACAAGGCAGTACAGTGTTAACTGGTGATATCGTTATACTTGAAACTGCAAATAAAAAAGTAAATAAAATTATATCGGAAGGATCATTAAGCACATTTAAACAAACTACTGATGATGGTAGAAAAATAAATGCCGAAGCAGAAAAAATGGTCTACAGCATCACTGGGAACAAAATTGTTTTAACCAAAAATGCGAAATTGACCGAATCAGGTAACACCTTTGCAAGTGACAAAATTACTTTTTATACAGACAAAGAAATTGTCACTGCGGGAAGTTCGTCTGGCAGTGATCGTGTGAATATTACCGTTTTTCCAGAAACGATAAAAAAAGACAATCAAGAAACCTCAGCGGATACTGCTAATCAGTAATAGCTGTTGCCACCTATAAAAATGATTATATGAACACGCTCAGCGCAGAAAACCTGCATAAAAAATTTAAAACTCGCGTTGTCGTTGATAACGTATCGATAGAACTCAAATCTGGTGAAATCGTAGGCTTGCTCGGCCCTAATGGAGCTGGAAAAACCACATGCTTTTATATGCTAGCAGGCTTAATTCAATGCAATGATGGCAACATACTTCTAGACAAACAAAATATAACTCGTATGCCTATGCATATGAGAGCCAAACAAGGCATTGGATATTTACCACAAGAAGCATCCATCTTTCGCGGCCTAACAGTAGAACAAAATTTATTAGTGAGCCTAGAAGCTAGAAGTAGACTTACAAAGAGTCAACGCAAACAGCAATGCAATGCCTTACTTGCCGATTTGCAGATTGAGCACATTCGTGATCACAAAGGCGTAAGTTTGTCGGGAGGCGAAAGAAGACGAGCAGAGATTGCTAGAGCTCTAGCTATGCAACCAAAATTTATTTTACTTGACGAACCCTTTGCGGGTGTAGATCCAATCTCGGTCAAAGATATTCAACGCATATTAATGAATTTACGAGATCAAGATATTGGGCTATTAATCACGGATCACAATGTGCGTGAAACACTAGGCATCTGTAGCCATGCCTACATTCTTAATGAAGGGCGTGTATTGGCTAAAGGCACACCTAAAGTATTATTAAGTAACAAAGAAGTGCAAGAAGTATATCTTGGTGCAAATTTTACTCTAAACTAACTAACGTAAGAATATTTAGTCCTCACAATACCCATCTGTTGCACATTACAGGCCTTACTACGCGTCGCATACAGACGACGAGCCGTATCATGCCTTAGTATTTATTAAGCAATATTCATGCCATAATTGGCATTATGTTGAAACCTTCGCTTCAAGTTCGGTTAGGCCAGCAGCTAACAATGACCCCACAACTGCAGCAAGCAATACGCTTACTGCAGCTATCTTCATTGGAGTTAAAAGCTGAGATTCAAGAAGCCTTTGAGACCAACCCGATGCTTGAAACCGAAGACGATCAGCCATCTGAAGCTGTTACAGCAGAAGAATCTTCCATCAAGGAAAAAACAAATGATGATGTAACCGAAGTTGGAGCGAATGATAATTTGCCGGATGAGTTACCCACTGATAGCCAATGGGATGACTATTTCGAACCTACTCAATCAACACCCTCATCACAAAAAACGGAAGATTACTCTTCATACCTAGAGAATCAAAGTAGTGCTGACCAAGATACCTTACATGAACATTTATTATGGCAACTAGAACTGAGCCCACTCACTGAATTGGACCATGTTATAGCTATAACGCTGATAGATTCCCTCGACGATTCTGGATACTTAGAAGATTCTGTAGAAAATATTTATGAAAATCTTCAGCGCGATTATGAAGAACTAGAGCTAGATGAAGTTGAAGCAGTACTGAAATACATACAACGTCTTGATCCAATCGGCTCGGGCTCTAGAAACTTACAAGAATGCCTAGATATACAACTACAACAAATGAATGGCGAACTTCCGTCCATTGATAATGCACGTTTGTTAGTAGAAAAATATCTTGATCTCGTTGCGACAAAAAATTACAAACAAATCATTAAGCTCACCAAACTCACTGAAGAAGAACTTGACGATGCAATTGCACTGATTCAAGCATTAAACCCTAGACCGGGTGACGCGATAAGCACACAAAAACCCGAGTACATCGTACCTGATGTTTATGTGTCTAAACACGAAGGCATTTGGCATGTCAGAATCAATACAGAAAATGCGCCAAAGTTAAAAATAAATGACGTTTACTCAAGTTTAGTAAAAGATTCTAGTCAAAGTAATGACGCTGAATATTTACGCAACCAGTTACAAGAAGCTCGCTGGTTTATTAAAAGTCTAGAAAGCCGTAACGATACGCTAATGCGAGTAGCCAATTCTATCCTACGCCACCAAAGAGCATTTTTTGAATATGGTGAAGAGGCTATGCGCCCATTAGTGCTTCGCGATGTTGCAGAAGAATTAGAGCTGCACGAGTCAACCATATCTCGCGTTACCACTAATAAATATTTAGAGTGTGCACGTGGAGTATTTGAGTTCAAATACTTTTTTTCCAGTCATGTCAACACAAATGATGGGGGTATTTGTTCTGCAACTGCCATTCGAGCCATGATTAAAAAAATGATCAAAGAAGAAGTCCAAGCTAAACCTCTGAGTGATAACAAAATAGCTACTTTACTTGAACAAAATGGCATCACTGTTGCACGCAGAACAATTGCTAAATACAGAGAATCATTAGGCATACCATCTTCTAGTGAAAGAAGGCAAATAATTTAATCGGTTTTAATCTAAGCATGACTGTGATTTACTATTGTTGTGAATGATTGAGGGAATAATTATGCAAATAAACATAACTGGCCAACACTTAAAAATTACCCAGTCTTTAAAAGAATATGTTGAAAAAAAATTCGAAAAACTCACCAGGCACTTTGATAACGTAATAAATATTCACGTAGTATTAACTGTTGAAAAACTAGAACATCATGCAGAGGCATCATTAAAAGTAAGTGGGAATAATATTTTTGCAGAAGCATCAAACGAAGGCATGTATGCTGCCATTGACAATTTAGTAGACAAACTAGACAGACAAATCGTAAAACATAAAGAAAAGCTCAAAGATCATCATCAGCGTGAAGTTGAGCACCATACTATAAATTAATATATCTTAACTTTTTCATACCTATGCAAATCAAAGATTTTATCTCTGAAGAAGGGATGGTTTTCACACCCTCTGTAAGTAGTAAGAAGGCTGCTCTTGAGCTACTAAGTGAGTCACTTGCACATCAAGAAGATAGCCTTAGCAAAAGCAAAGTATTTGATGCCTTATTAGCACGAGAAAAGTTGGGTAGCACTGGCTTAGGAGATGGCATTGCTATACCGCATTGCCGCATGCAGGAAATTGAAACTATCAATGTCAGTATTCTGAAGCTTGAAGAAGGTATAGAGTATGAGGCGAGTGATGAAAAGCCAGTATTCTTCCTATTCTGCCTAGTAGTGCCCGAAGATGCGAATGATAGCCATCTTCAGCTTCTAGCCAACCTAGCAGAAGTTTTAGACAATAAGCAACTACGGAATTCCATTCAAAAATCTCACAATGCTAAAGAGTTATATCAAATACTCATTCAAGATCCCAAGCATCTTGCAGCATAAATCATGTTCGCTAGATACTAGCTTGCAACTCATTTAAGCTGTTAACTGAACATGACAGCAACAACCACTAAAAACACAGAAGTAGCACTGACCACGGCCGATCTATTTTCTAACAAACAAGAAAGTCTTGATCTACATTGGTGGTCAGGAAATAAAAATAGCGGACTTGGCTTCACTCGTTTGTCTTTTTCTTCTTCTGAAATTGGCTTAGTGGGTTATTTTAATTTAATTCATCCTAATCAAGCACAAATTTTAGGTGAAACCGAACTTAACTTTTTTAATAAAGCCGATGACAGCATATTAAATAATTTACTTGCTCAATTATTCCAAAGAAAATCTGCTGCAATTTTCATAAGTGATGGACTCAACCCACCTGAAGGATTTAGAGAGCAATCATTAAAATATGATTTGCCCATAATTTGCTCTACTCTCTCAAGCAATGAGTTAATTGACCAACTACGCCACTATTTAACTCAAGCGTTAGCCGAAAAAGAAATTTTACATGGTGTATTCATGGAAGTGATTAGCGTGGGTGTACTAATAATGGGGCAAAGTGGATTGGGCAAAAGTGAACTTGCTCTTGATCTTGTAAGCCGAGGCCATAGATTAATTGCGGATGATGCGCCTGAATTCGCACGCATTGCTCCCGAAACTGTAAATGGCACTTGCCCAGAGATTTTAAAAAACTTTCTTGAAGTACGTGGCCTAGGGGTGCTGAATATTCGAGAAATGTATGGTGATAGTGCTATAAAATCTAATAAGTTTATCCGCCTTATCATCGACCTTATTCCACCAAAAATGAGCATACCAAAGACTGAAGATCGATTAAGATTATCCGAACGTAAAACCAACTTACTTGGGGTAGATATTCCTACTATATCGCTACCAGTTGCACCAGGAAGGAATCTAGCCGTTTTAGTCGAAGCTGCTGTGAGAAACCACTTATTATCGAATAATGGTTACAATGCAAGCGAAGATTTCATCGAACGTCAAAAACGATTTATGCAATAAGGAAATATGAAGTTAGTTATTATCAGCGGCTTATCAGGTTCTGGAAAATCTGTAGCCATCAACACCTTAGAAGATGCGGGATTTTATTGCATTGATAATATGCCGTTAAGTATGCTGTTAACCTGCATAGAGCATTTAACCGCTAATGCTTCACCGTATTATGAAAAAATTGCAATTGGGGTAGACGCTCGAAATGCTAGTAAAGATATTATCTCATTTCCTGATATCGTTACTGCAATCAAAAATCGCGGTATCAACTTAGAACTAATACACCTAGAAGCAAACGAAGACGCTTTAATACAACGTTATAGCGAAACGCGTCGCAAACATCCTTTAACAAAAAATGGCTTACCTCTTGTCGAAGCAATACATATGGAGAAGCACATCTTAGAAGATCTCGTGCTACTGGCAGATCTGCGCATTGACACTACGTCAACAAATGTTCGCGAACTTCGCTCGATTATTACTGAACAAGTATGTAAAAAAGATCCTTCTCAGTTAACCATATTATTGCAATCTTTTGGGTTTAAATATGGTGTACCAAATGACTCTGACTATGTGTTTGATGTACGCTGCTTACCCAACCCTTATTGGGAAAAATCATTACGAGAACTTTCTGGCAAAGACGCTGAAGTAATTGAATTTTTACAATCACATAATGATGTAATACAGATGATTGATTCTATTTCTATTTTTATTGAAAGATGGTTGCCTTTATTTGTAAAAGAAAATCGTAGTTACTTAAGCGTATCTATCGGATGCACTGGCGGACATCATCGTTCTGTGCATGTCACTGAGTTTTTATCTGACCGACTACATGCTTTTCAAGATACACATGTTTCGGTGCGCCATCGTGATCTAGAAGCATAATGGCAGTCTCGGTCCTTATTATTTCTCATGGTAACGTGGGCAAAGAATTTCTTTCTACAGCTAAATCTATGCTTGGAACGTTACCGTTAACCTGTGAAACATTATCAGTTTCTAATTCTTGCAAACCTGATGAATTGGTCTGTGAGGCACGAATTATTTGCAATAAAATAAATAATGGTGATGGCGTTTTAATATTGACCGATATGTTTGGCGCCACACCAAGCAATATTTGCAATAAATTAAAGAGCGACTGCCAGGCGGAAACCCATGTTATCGCAGGTTTAAACTTACCAATGTTGATTCGTGCATTAAATTATCCTGAACTCTCACTAAAAATGATAGCTGACAAGGCGCTTAGCGGTGCACATGACGGCATTATCGATTGCCAAGCAAATGATTAAGGATGCTATAGAATAATAAAGGAATGAGGATATAGAGTGATTAACAAGGATATAACGGTTGTGAATAAACTAGGTTTGCATGCCCGTGCAGCAGCAAAACTCGTTGCCTTAGCTTCAAATTTTGCCAGCGAAATAACTCTACAGAAGGGTGGCAGAAAAATTAATGGCAAAAGCATCATGGGTGTCATGATGTTAGCTGCAAGTCAGCACACTGTAGTAAATATAGAAATCAATGGTGAAGATGAACAACAAGCAATGATTGAAATCGAAAACTTATTTAAGAACCTCTTTGATGAAGATGAATAATTTCACTAACTAATATTTTATGGCACTAATCGTATCTGGTATTGGCGTATCAAAAGGCATTGCCATCGGCAATGTACATTTGCTCAACCGTGGTGCTCCTGAAGTTTTTGAACGCAAACTAGAAGACCATGAAATAGATGCAGAAGTTGAAAGATTTCAAGACGCCGTAGATGGTGCGGCCAAACAATTAAGCGGCATACGTGAATCTATTCCTGAAGATGCTCCAAAAGATGTAGCAACATTCATTGATTCCCATCTATTGATGGCCAAAGACTCTATGCTAAGCAAAGTGCCAATAGAGATCATTCGGGAGCAACAATGCAATGCTGAATGGGCGCTTAAACAACAACGCGATAAATTAGAAGCCGTATTTGAGGAAATGGAAGATGACTATTTACGTACTCGTCTTAACGATATCGAACACGTCATCAATTTAATTCAGCAAATTCTTAAAGATCAACAGTTCACTATGCAGATGAAATTGCAGCCTCTCAAAGGCAGCATCATAGTTGCAGATGATCTCACTCCAGCAGATACCGTAGTCATGCAAAATCAAAACATTGCAGGCTTCATAACTGAACTTGGGGGCCCACTTTCTCACACTGCCATTCTAGCCAGAAGCTTAGGAATACCTGCAGTGGTAGGCATACAAAGTGCTCGCTCACTTTTACAGCAAGACGAACCACTAATATTAGACGGTAGTAGCGGTATGGTGCTTGCGGGCACCAATGAAAACACCGTAAAAGAATATCGTCAGATTCAACGTGAACAGAAAGAAGCACAACGAAAATTAAGCTCGTTAAAAAACATTTCAGCGAAGACTAAAGATGGTCAACGCATCAGCCTACAAGCCAATATCGAACTAGCAGAGGATGTTGGTGCACTTAAAAAATCAGGTGCAGATGGTGTTGGGTTATATCGCACCGAGTTTTTATACATCGACCGAGAAGTTCCTGCCGATGAAGCTGAACAACTTAGTGCATATAAGAAAATTATTCGTGTATTAAAAGGCAAGCCATTAACTATCCGTACATTAGATCTAGGTGGGGACAAAGAATTTGATCCAGACTTTCAAGGACCATTAACACAAAACCCTGCGTTAGGCTTACGTGCAATTCGTAGGTCATTAAAAGATACGGAATTATTTAAACAGCAATTACGTGCAATATTACGCTCCTCTGCAAGTGGTCCAGTGAGGATTTTATTGCCAATGATCACTAGCGATAATGAACTAGTGCAATCATTATCGCTAATTGAACAAGCTAAACACGAATTAAAAAGTGAAAACAAAGACTTTGATGAAAACATACCTGTGGGTGCAATGATTGAAGTTCCCGCAGCAGCAATATCTGCTCATATTTTTGCCAAGCAACTAAACTTTCTATCAATTGGAACAAATGACCTGATTCAATACACTTTGGCCATTGACCGCATCGATGACCAAGTAAATTATTTATATGATCCCTTACACCCCGCGGTGCTAAAACTAATCAACATTACTTTACAAGCAGGGCGCCGTGCCGAAATTCCTGTTGCCATGTGTGGTGAGATGGCAGGAGACCCTCGTTATACACGCTTGCTTTTAGGTTTAGGTCTAAAAGAGTTTAGTGCACACCCTTCAAATTTATTAGAAATTAAACAAATTATTAATAAAAGTAAAATTACTGAACTAGAAAAACAAACCAAAAAAATATTAGCGACTACCGTACCTAGCAAAATCATCCCAATGGTAGATGCTCTTAACGCATAGTCTGTCAGACTACTCGTCTCTATAATCTGTTTATACTTTGGCAAGCCGCCTATGACCGGTTACACTTGCTGCGCGCATACACAAAAACATTTGATACTTCATGCCTGAGACAGTCATCCAACTTCAAGACCAAACGCTAAAGGTCATTGGCGACGCTTTACAAAGCGGCACCATGCAGCGTGCTCGCCGTATTTTGAATGCATTGCATCCTGCAGAAATTGCTAATTTGCTCGAAGCGCTACCCCACTCCCAACGTGGCATTGTCTGGAATATGTTAGACCATGATGACGATGGCGAAATCTTGCTGAACGTGGGTGATGAAGTTCGTAATGGTTTAATCCAGAACATGGATAGCGACGCACTCATTTCAGCCACTGAAGGCTTAGAGATGGATGACTTAGCCGATCTACTTGCTGACCTGCCCGACACGGTTACTGAACAAGCTCTGGCAGGCATGGACCAACAAGACCGCAAACGCTTAGAAGCAGTGCTTGCCTACGATGAAGATACTGCGGGCGGCCTAATGAATACCGACACCGTAACAGTTCGCCGCGATGTTACTCTGGATGTAGTGTTACGCTATTTACGCACTAGAGGAGAATTACCTCGTGCCACGGATTCATTATTTGTTGTGGATCGCTATGACCATTACATCGGCACACTTCCACTCACCTCTGTACTAACTAACAAACCGACCGAGCTGGTACGCGACATCATGGTAGAGGATATTGAAGCATTTTCAGCCGATGCAGAAGATAATTTGGTCGCAAAATCTTTTCAAGACCTAGACCTTCTCTCTGCAGCAGTTGTAGATGAAAACAATAAACTCATTGGTCGCATCACAGTAGACGACGTAGTGGATGTAATAAGAGAAGAAGCAGAACATTCCGTATTCAGCATGGCAGGCTTATCTGAAGAAGAAGATTTATTTGGCCCCGTGGTTTCTTCTACACGGCGTCGCGCCATCTGGTTAGGCGTAAATTTAGCAACTGCTTTTCTTGCAGCTTGGGTGATCAGCTTGTTTCAACCCGCTTTAGAAAAAATAATCGTCTTAGCTATTTTGATTCCAGTCGTTGCCAGTATGGGTGGCATTGCAGGTAGCCAAACACTAACACTAGTCATTCGTGGCATTGCCACCGGCCAGGTTGGGCGCAGTAACTCTAGACTATTATTAACAAAAGAACTCGCGGTTGGATTTTTGAATGGCATGGTATGGGCGCTTGTCGTTGCCATCGTCGTCATGCTTTGGTTTAAGGACATTAAAATGGGAGGCATTATTGCAGTGGCTATGGCTGCAAATTTAGTCTGTGCAGCACTTGCGGGCGTTACCATTCCCATCATGTTACGTAAACTCAAGATTGACCCTGCACTTGCGGGAGGTGTAGTCCTTACAACAATTACTGATGTAGTCGGGATATTCGCTTTCTTAGGTCTTGCAACATGGCTGCTTTTATAAAATATCTTTTTAAGAAAAGTAAAATTGTATTCTAAATTAGAGATTTTCTAATTTTATCTGGATATCGAGCTTTCAGAGATTTCCACTGTTCTAATTGCTTGCTTATACCATACCTCATATTAATTTGATCCCAAGACTCAGCCGTAGCATCTAAAGCAAGTTTTGGGCTCATTTTGCCACGATCTACAATATCAATATATTCTTTAAGCACATCCCAATATTCACCTTGCCCCGTTAAATATAAATCTGGAATACTATTTTTCATGCTAATTTTATGTGCATCCAAAAATTTCTTTGAATATGTTGCTTGAATTTCCTCATCTTCATAATGCTCGACTCTAAATGGATCAAAGTAACCGTTTGGGTACTGCACTGCTTTTGTCGACATGACAGGACTACATGCAAATAAAGTAAATAAATAAGATATCTCTGGCTCTTTTGAAAAACTCGATACAGTATAATTCCACCCCCAGTTGAAATATGGAGTTTGCAACAAACTTCCATTCACATAACCACCTGGTGTTGGCCCAAATTCAAGGTTATTACGAATTTTTGAATTTCTATTGTTCAAATATTTTTGTGTGCCACCCCAACCGATATTACAAAACATATTACCATCTGAAAAAGCCGTCCAATTTTCAAACAAACCATTCGTTTTTGCATTTGGATACAAAAACTCCGATGTAGATACTAATTCACTCAACGCTTCCACACCTGCTTCATTATTAATTTGCGGGTTTAAACTATCATCAAATGGAAAATACCCTTTTGCATGGAACCTGACCCACCACTCCCACGCTATATAATCTTTGTTACGATACAGTGCACCACCATATTTATTTTCGTTAGGACGATGAAAAAACCTAATCATTTGGTCTAGTTGCTCCCAAGTATTAGGGATACTTAAAGGATACCCATACTCAATCTCAAATTTCTTCCTTTCTGTTTCATCTTGTAACCAAGCTTTGTTATAAAACATTAAATAAGTATCACCATCAGTTTGATAACCATAAAATTTATCTTTATAGAAATCACCAACTGTATAGAGCATATCTTTGCAAAATTCGTTTGGTTCATACTTTTCAACATACTCATCCAACGTTCTTATAGCACCCGCTTCTATAAGATCCGGCAAACCAAAAGTTGCCGGCAAGGCAATATCAAAGTTTGTTGAACTAAACAAAGATTGCGCCATAATTTTCACATTGATTTCATCAAGAGATGCTTCAATATATTCTACATTGACGCCTGTTTGTTCAGAAAATATATCAGCGATAGGCTTCAGATTTCCTAGCGAACCTTTAGGTTGTAAAATAGTAATGGTTACATCACGGCCACTAGTCAAATTTTTAACATGGTCAATGACTTTTTGATCTAAGGTATCAATATCATTTCCAAGAGGGTTAGTGTTAGCAAACAAAAGACTGCCTGGTATACATGCACCAACCGACCCAATAACAGCATTTTTCAACAATCTTCTCTTAGAGGATGAGCGCGGTTCTTTCATTTCTTGCCCTAAATATTTTTAGTAATGAGCCGATAACATATTCATAAAATAACGAATTATTCTAATTAACGGCATAATCAGCCAATTCTTTAATATGATCTATAAATCTACCAAGAACATAAGAATTGGAAATCTATTACTTTTATCATTTTCGGCAGTGCTACTGCTTGCAATAGTATCAATGATAATTGCAAGTACATTTGTAAGTAGAATTGATGAATCACAATCTGAATTAATACAGTCTTCAATTCCTGCTTTAATAAATGTAAATCAACTATCAACGATTTCACTAAATCTCATTCAAAGCACTTCACATATGGCTGATTCTGAAAGCATTGAAGAAATCGATGAAAGAAAAAATAAAGCTGTAAATCTATCTGATAGATTGAAGTATCAATTGCAAATATTAAATGATCTTAAATTATCAAATGAGTTTGATAGTGAAATTAATTTAGCACTTCAAGGTTTAGAATCTAATGTTCATCTTGCAGGCCAATTATTAACAAAGTATTTAAATGAAAAAGATAAGTATAATAATTCATTACAGAAAATTAATAGTTCTAGCGAAGCTATAAGTGACTTATCTTCTGTAATTAAAATTAAGTCCAATTCTGCATTATTAAACAAAATAAAAATTCTTGAAAATAGTCCGAATGAAATTGATTTAGAACAACAATTAAAAGAAGAATTATATAATAAAGAAATCACTTCAGAAATTCTTCATCGCATAGGTGAATTAAATAGCTCTCTTCAAATATTAGATACCGCTAGCAATAATGCAAGTATCCTCTCTGCCGAGCAAGACTTTGATCATGCTCTTCGTAATATTACAAGAGCAATTATAAATCATTCGAACAAGGGCATTAGAAATGAATTCTCGCCAAACATATTAATATTAATTAAGTATGGACAAGATAATGCAGATATATTTGATATCAAACAAAATATATTAAGCATTAAATATAAAATTAATTTAATCAACAAACAAAATATTCAGCTTGCGCAGAAACTTAATTCTTCCGTCAATTTACTGAGCGATAAAGTAAGAATAAATACTGAAATATCTACTCAGGAACTTAAAGATATTATAAATTCTGGAAAATTTATAATATATATTGTTATTCTATTTGTTACATTAATCGGCATAATACTAGCCCATACCACAGTCAAGAGAATTACAAACCCGTTATACAAGTTATTAGTAGCCACAAAAGAAATAGGAAAAGGAAACTTAAATCATGTAATTAAAATTGGCTCTAATGATGAATTTGGAAAACTAGCCTCATCATTTAATTTGATGACGACAAACTTAAAAAAATCAAATGAGCAGATCGAACATTTAGCATATCATGACACACTAACTGGACTACCTAATAGAAGGTTATTCAATAAACATTTAAAAACAGCAATACTCGATGCGAGTCATAATGCTGAGAATTTAGCAGTTATGTTTTTAGATCTAGATAACTTCAAACGAATAAATGATACTCTTGGACATGATGTTGGTGATGAACTATTAAAAGTAGTATCTCAAAGAATAACAAAATGCATAAGAAGCTCCGACACCACATTTCAAAATCACAATAACCGTTCTGACTCAACTTTAGCAAGAATAGGTGGAGATGAGTTTATATTGTTATTTACTCATTTAAACAATTCTTTTGAACCAAGCACTATTGCAACTCGATTATTAAGCATATTTGACGATCCTTTTGAAATTCATGGTGAATCTATTCACACAAACACAAGCATTGGTATAGCGGTGTACCCCGATGACACTGTAGAGTCTGATGAATTAATCAAGTTTGCTGACATCGCAATGTATGAAGCAAAGAAAAGCGGCAAAGGTATGTACCAATATTACTCAAACTCGATGAATACCGCTATTTTCAGAATTTTAACCTTGCAAAATAAGCTCTATAACGCAATCTCAGATAATCAATTAGAACTTTTCTATCAACCAATCTTGGACTCTAACAGTTTTGATATTGTTGGAGTTGAAGCATTAATTCGTTGGAACGATCCGGAATTAGGCACTATATTTCCAGATGCATTTATACCACTTGCAGAAGAATCTGGGGCTATTGTTCCGATTGGCGAGTGGGTAATTAAGGAAGCATGCAAAAAAATTAAATTTTGGAATACTAAATTTAATACTGATTTATTTATTTCAGTAAATGTATCAAGCGTTCAATTTAGCAAACAAGATTTATACAAAGTTATATCCAATCAATTAAATTTATATAAAATAAATCCAAACCTTCTACATATTGAGATTACCGAGTCTATATTAATGTCTTCTAGTGATGATATAGTCAATAAACTCAATAAATTAAAAGAACTAGGAATAAAAATATCCCTTGATGATTTTGGAACAGGATATTCATCACTGAGCTATTTACAAAAATTTCCAATCGATACACTTAAGATTGATCGACAATTTACTAGTGAAATAACTGAATTCAATGAATTTCCTGCACTCGTTACAGCAATTATTAACATGGCACATGGTTTAAAAATGACCCTTGTTGCTGAAGGTGTTGAAAATAAGTTTCAGGCAAATCAACTTAAAAAGTTATCCTGCAACCTTTTACAAGGCTATTATTTTAGTCGCCCTGTTATCGAAACAGAAATGACAGAATTAATCAGAAAAAGCCATCTTAAATCTGCATAAAGATACTCTAGCTTCACAACTGAGAATAATTATTTAGTATTAAATTTTTTCTAGATACCTTTCTTCTAAACATTTAGCCACTTTTTCTAGTGATATAACTATTTATATTAATCATAAAAAAGACTTAATCTTAAGTTGTTGATACAATCATTCGACTAGATATGGAGAGTTTTATGAGTAACTATTCTAAATCATCATCATTAACAAATGATTATGAGCCTTTTATGATAGGCGATAAACAAGCAGGTGAAGTACATTGGCTCACTACCACCAACTCTAGCGGGGCCGCCACTTACTCTGGATTATGGCGTTGTGACCCAATGACGTTTGAGTATGAATTTCCAGGTGATGAATACATACAAGTGCTTGATGGAAGCTTGCTAATTGAAATACCAGGCGAAGAAGATGTACAACTACAAAAAGGCGAAATTGCTGCATTCAATAAAGGCATGAAAACTATCTGGACAATTCAAAGTGCTTTCAAAAAGTTTTTTGTAATTTCAAATTGCTAACCTTTCTAAACAATTTTACAGCCAACTATAGGTGAAAAGCATACATTCAGGATAATCTTAACTATCCATGAAAATAATAATTAAATACCTAGCTAAGCCACAGCATAAAGATGCATTGGAAAAAGCGCTGCGATCCATAATTGTAATCACCAGAAAAGCACATGGCTGTGTTCAATGCGACCTCCACCCTTCACTCGATAATCGTCTTGTGTTTTTTTTCGATCAACTTTGGGAAAACGAGGATAGTTGGAAGCAATACTTAGAAAGGAAGCATATGCAAGAATTTGTAAATCAAACAGAAGCCATGATCGATACACTTGATACATGCATCTCAGAATACTGATTAACATTTTCTGCTAACAGTAAAATTGTAAGCATTAAACTTATAGAAATAAGGCACATAGAGCGATGCAACTAATTAGTATACATACCTAAGCACCTTTGTCACTCAGTTCAGATATTCAATCCCATCATATAACACTGTAAACCTAATAAATTTTTAACAATTAACTTAAATCTTATTTATTATAGTGACTATATATTTATTATCGATTCTTTATGTTGTAATTACAGCGCTACCATTAATAAAGCACGATGCTTGGTGGTTGCGCATTTTTGAATTCCCTAGAAGTCAGCTCACACTGATTGGTCTTTTGATTATTATATTAAGCTTTTTACTTTTAGAAAAAAACTTCTATTTTTACTGTTCAACTATAGTAGTTTTTTTATGTGTTATTTATCAGATAATAAAAATTGCTCCATATACATCGGCATATCCAATTCAGATGTTTAATGCAAAAAACACCCCACATAATGAAACTGTAAAATTAATGATTGCCAATGTATATATGGAGAATAGAAATTATAAAGGCTTGTCTGAGCTGATTAATACTTATACTCCAGACATTGTATTAGCCGTAGAAGTGGATCAAGCATGGCATTTAAATATAAAGGAAAATACAAATTACCATCATATAATTGCAAAACCATTAAACAATACTTACGGAATGGCACTATATTCTAACTATAAACTTAGCAATGAAACTATAGAATTTTTAGTAGAAGATGATGTCCCTTCGATACACACAAAAGTGACGTTACCCTCAGGAAGAGAGCTGCTTCTCCATTGCTTGCACCCCAAGCCTCCTGCCCCACAAGAAAGCACTCAAACAACGGAAAGAGACGGAGAATTATTATTAGTTGGCAAACGCGTTAAACAAGCTGATATGGCAGCGATAGTTGCTGGTGATTTAAATGACGTAGCTTGGTCTTACACAACAACTTTGTTTCAAAAAATTAGTGGACTCCTAGACCCAAGAATTGGACGCGGCATGTACAGCACCTTCCATGTTAAAGCTCCATTTTTTCGCTTTCCTCTAGATCATGCTTTTGCATCAAAACATTTTAAACTAAAGTCGTTAAAAAGATTGCCTTCGATAGATTCGGACCATTTCCCAATTTTTATTGAATTTGCATTAGATAACAACGCTTCTAAAGAACATGAACCAATAACTGCAAGCCATAGTGAAAAACAAGAAGCCGAAAGAAAAATAGAAGAAGCATTATAATAAAACTAATCGTTATTACTGGATGAAAAAGTTTTGAGGCCACTTCCAACAACACAAAGTGAACATAGATAATGAAATATAGCTTTAATCTAGAAGATGCAAGTCAGGTTGCGATAGGTGCATTCGCATTAGGCGTGCCTATTTCTTTTTCAGAAGAAGCGTGGAAGCTAGGAGTGACCCTACCTACCTTTAATTTAGCCATTATATTTTGTCTGTCAGTAATATTTCTATCATTCTTTGCGTATCAAAGTGTTTTTCAAGGCAATATTGTAGGCAGGGTTCCTATATTTTTATTTAGAATCGTAGTCGCTTATTCGATAGCTGGGTTTATCGTAGCATTAATACTTTTATCTCTAGATAAATTTCCTTTGATATCAGATCCAGCAATTGCGCTGAAAAGACTTGTCGTCATAACAATGCCTGCATCGATGGGAGCAATTATTGTTGATAGTTTTGATAAGGAATAATTATTAACTTTACATCTCAATGTCAGCCGTTAGCTGAAAGTTGTCATGCAGAGACTTAGAATATTTTATTTGATGAAGTATCTACATTGCAATACATTTCTGAACCTCCCTATACTTACAATTGGTCTCAACACGTTCAACCAAAAAAGAAGTACATCGTTAACAAAGCAACAAATATAGTTAGAGACGCGATAACTGCACCAATATTTACATCGTCTTCCCTTATGCGCTTTTGATCAGTTGTGATTCCATCTGTTAATTTATCCATGATGAACATCATGCAACAAACTGGCAATGAGCGTTGTTACATGTTGTAAACGCTATATAAGATAACTAATTATTTATTATTACAATTAGTTTAAATTCTAACCGTTATTAATTATCACTACTTTGAAATGAAACCACACTAAGGCAGCCAGGTTGAGGCAGTTAGACTGAAGTAACTATGCCTTTGGAAGTGTCACACCTTGTTGACCTTGATATTTACCGCCTCGATCTTTATATGAAGTTTCGCATACCTCATCTGATTCAAAGAAAAGCATTTGTGCGACACCTTCGTTAGCATAAATTTTTGCGGGCAAAGTTGTAGTGTTAGAGAATTCTAACGTCACATGTCCTTCCCACTCCGGCTCAAGTGGAGTGACATTCACAATGATGCCACAACGCGCATAGGTAGACTTGCCTAAGCATATGGTGAGCACTGAGCGTGGTATACGGAAATATTCAACGGTACTAGCCAAGGCAAAAGAATTTGGTGGTATTACGCACTCATTAGCATGCAAGTCCACAAAACTACTTTCATCAAAACTTTTTGGGTCGACTACCGCAGAATTAATATTGGTAAATATTTTAAAATGTTCGGCACAACGCACGTCATATCCGTAACTGGATGTGCCATAAGAGATCATTTTGCCATTACCATTCTCACGAACTTGGCCCGACTCAAAAGGTTCAATCATGCCGTGCTGTTCCGCCATTTCGCGAATCCAGCGATCAGATTTTATCGCCATAAAAATATATTAAGATGTGTAGAGATAATAGTTAATTAGATGATCCGCCAAAGTAAGGCAACCTCAATTCATCTGTTTTCGTAAAAGGAATATTAAATAGACGCGTATGTATGCTGCCACTAAAATTATATGAGGCGATTCCTGTTTCTAACACCTTAGGAACTGTCTCTAAAATAGATGTGTAACTAATTCGTACAGGTACTTCAATTTTTCCACTGCCTAGTGCGGGAACAGTAATATTTGATGAGCTTTCACCACTTAGAATATCTGTGTCTGCCAATCTCATCGTGTAATCCAAGCCTCTCGCATTTAATGCAAAATTATTAGGATTCTGCACATTTAAGGTGAGTAGTGCCGTTAGACCTGACAAGGTTGCATCTTCGATTTCAATTGCATCAATAAATACTTTAGGTTGAATGGGATTCAGACGCTCATCCAAGGTTCCACAAGCTTGCAACGCAATGAGTAAAAAACCCGCTATAGCAATTGAAAAAAAACGAATCTTCATTAACAAATACCTTTTTAGAAGTTTTACGTATTCTGAATAACAATTTTAGGAAACTTAGCGCTGTAGTCTTTACTTTTTGAAGCAAGTTTTGCAGCTGCTTTACGTGCGATATCTCGGTAGATTTCTGCTATGCGTCCTTCCGGATCAGCTGCTACCGTTGGATTGCCGCCATCTACTTGTTCACGAATCGACATATCTAAAGGTAATGCACCTAGCATTTCTACACTAGACTCCTCTGCCATACGTTTACCACCACCTTCACCAAAGATAGGCTCCTCATGACCACATTCGCTACATATATGAATACTCATATTTTCAACTACGCCTAACACGGGCACTTCGACTTTCTCAAACATCTTTAGGCCTTTGCGGGCATCTAATAGTGCAATATCTTGAGGAGTAGTAACAATGACCGCACCACTGACTGGAATTTTTTGCGCTAAGGTTAATTGAACATCGCCCGTACCTGGTGGCAAATCTACGACTAAATAATCTAATCCACGCCATTGTGTGTCATTTAATAACTGTTCCAACGCTTGAGTTACCATAGGACCACGCCAAATCATCGGCGTTTCTTCATCGATCAAGAATCCGATCGACATTGCTTGTAGGCCGTGAGCTTCCATAGGCTCTAGGCTTTTGCCATCGGTTGATTTAGGCTGCCCACTAACCCCCATCATACGAGGCTGACTTGGCCCATAGATATCTGCATCTAACATACCAACGGTTGCGCCTTCCATCGAAAGTGCCAATGCTAAATTAATTGCCGTGGTTGATTTACCCACACCACCTTTACCTGATGCTACCGCTATTACATTTTTAATATTTTCGAGTGGCTTGAGACTTTTTTGAACAGAGTGAGCTTGAATTTCCCACCCTACATCCACACTTGCTTTACCCACACCTGCTGCGACTAACTTTTCCTCAACCTGTTTTGTAAGCTCGGCAACAATACCTTTTGCCGGATAACCTAATATGATCGAGACAGTAACGTTACCACCATCCACTTCAATATTTTTGACCGTACCACTGGCCACCAAGTCTTTGCCAATATAGGGATCTTGAATCTCTTTGAGTACAGCTTCTACTTGCTCTTTGGTAAGCTCGGCCATGCTTTATATGCTCCTAAAATAATTGCTACAGTTTTGGGGATGATCTTGAATTGGCGTGTACTATATCACGCTAGGTTTGGCAGCAAAGATCCCTATTTGAGTAGCCTGAGAGTGCATAATACAAACAATAACAGTACTAAATTCAATGACAAAAATAGCGGTTTTATAGTCAACCTGATAAGGTAGCCCGCGCCTCAGAAATGGCGATTTTATAACCATCTTAAATTTTATAAAGTAAAAATAATCTTGTGAGCAAATCCATTTTAGTTACCAGCGCACTACCTTATGCAAATGGCCCTATCCATATCGGCCACTTAGTCGAGTACATACAAACCGATATCTGGGTGAGATTTCAAAAAATGTGCGGCAATGACTGCATCTATATCTGTGCAGATGATGCACATGGCACGCCCATCATGTTGCGTGCACAACAAGAAGGTATATCACCAGAAGAGTTAATTGCAAAAGTAAACAAGGAACACCAACAAGATTTTTCTGATTTTCTAATTGAATTTGATAACTACCACTCCACACATTCAGAAGAAAATAAAAAACATGCCACCACGATTTATTCTCGTCTAAAAGAGAATGGACATATCACGACTAAAACAGTCACAGATCTTTTCGATCCAAAAGAAAACGTATTTTTACCTGATCGCTTTGTTAAAGGTGAATGTCCGAAATGTCACGCCAAAGATCAGTATGGTGACAATTGTGAAGTATGTGGTGCAACCTATACACCGGCTGATTTAATCAACCCATATTCTTCAGTAAGTGGAGCAACACCGATTCAAAAAGAAAACCTTCATTATTTCTTTAAGCTTAATGACTTTAAAGAAATGCTGCAGCAGTGGATTAATCAAGAAAATTTACAACCCGAGATCACGAATAAATTAAAGGAGTGGTTTGAATCGGGCTTGAATGATTGGGATATTTCTCGTGACGCGCCTTATTTTGGGTTTGAAATACCCGACGCACCAGGCAAATACTTCTATGTATGGCTCGATGCACCCGTTGGATATATGGCAAGCCTACAGCAATATTGTGACCGCACAGGCAAAAGTTTTGAAAGCTACTGGAATAAAGATAGTGAAGCTGAGGTATATCATTTCATCGGTAAGGATATTGCCTACTTTCATATGTTGTTTTGGCCAGCGATGTTACATGGAGCAAACTATAGAATTCCTACCGCAGTCTTCTGCCATGGCTTCTTAACTGTAGATGGTGCAAAGATGTCTAAATCGCGTGGCACATTCATTAAAGCGCGAACCTATCTTGATCACTTGCAACCTGAATATATTCGTTATTACTTTGCGGCGAAATTGGGTCCTGGAGTGAATGATCTTGATTTAAATCTTGATGACTTCCAACAAAGGGTTAATAGCGATGTAGTGGGTAAACTCGTAAATATAGCAAGCCGCTGCTCAGGATTCATAACAAAGAAATATGACAGCAAGCTCACCGCAAGCTTTAACGATGAATGCACTCATGCCTTTGATTTAGCAGTCGAGAAAAATAATCAGATTAAAACCTATTACGAGGCAAGAAAATACTCAGAAGCAATGCGCGTAATTATGGCGCTTGCAGACATTGCCAATCAAATTATTGATGCACATAAACCTTGGGAACGCATAAAAGAAGATCAATTTAAAACTGAAGTACATCAAGTATGTAGTTTTGGCTTAAATATGTTTAGCTTATTAATAGGCTACTTAAAGCCTGTGCTACCAGATTTAGCTTCGAAGTCAGAAAGCTTCTTAAATATAGAATTTACATGGAACAGTTTATATGACGGCAAACCCATGCCCGAAGACCATATCATTAATAAGTTCAAACCTCTCATTACCCGAATAGAACAAGAGTCCATAGATAAAATGATTGAAGATTCTAAGATGGATACCACTCCTAAAGCATCAGACCCTATTAATGATGAAATTACTTTTGATGATTTTGCTAAGTTAGATTTTAGAGTGGCTAAAATTATAAAGGCTGAGCATGTTGAAGGTGCCGACAAGCTTCTGCAATTAACTTTAGATCTTGGTGAACCTACGGGTGGCGTGCAAAAAAATGTATTTGCAGGTATTAAATCAGCCTATTCACCTGAAGAAGTTGAAGGCCGACTTACTGTTGTAGTTGCTAATCTCGCACCACGTAAAATGCGCTTTGGCATGTCTGAAGGCATGGTTTTAGCAGCCGGACCTGGTGATAAAGACATATTCTTATTGCAACCAGATAGTGGCGCTAAACCCGGTATGCGCGTCAAATAAACTTGGAAACAAATCAACGCATAGTTCCTACTGGAAAATATATCGCTCGCATAGTTGAGGAAGAATGCATCGGCTGCACACTTTGTATAAAAGCTTGCCCATTTGACGCAATCATTGGCGCCTCTAAACATCTTCACACAGTGATAAGCCACTATTGCACTGGCTGCAAATTATGCTTACCACCTTGCCCCGTCGACTGCATTATTCTGGATGATAATATTGAATTTACTGAAGTATGCAAAGACACTAGCAAACAACAACAAAGCCAAATGAAAAAATCATTTGCGATTTTTTCTCGTACCAACAAAGAGCGCAGGGATAAACGATTAGAAGACGCTATAACAGCTAAGCAAGCAGCTTTTGAACGCAAAAAACAAGCATTAATGAAGCGCTAGCCAAGTATTGATTATGTAATCATGAATAAGGATAAACGCAGTGAGATTTTTCGTCGCCTTAAAGAAGCTAATCCAGCACCTGTAACTGAGCTGGTATATGAGTCTACCTTTGAATTATTGATAGCAGTTATCCTTTCTGCCCAAGCAACAGATATTAGCGTCAACAAAGCAACCAAAGAATTATATAAAGTTGCGAACACACCACAAAAAATATTTGCATTAGGTGAGATCGGATTAAAAAAATATATAAAATCTATCGGCCTGTATAACAGCAAAGCTAAAAACATCATCAAGACTTGCAAAATATTAATCGATGAATATGACTGCGTGATTCCAGATGATCGTGAGACTCTACAGAAACTACCAGGTGTCGGCAGAAAAACTGCCAATGTAGTACTCAACAATGCTTTTGGACAACCAACGATCGCCGTCGACACACACATTTTTCGCGTGTCTAATCGAACCGGTATTGCGCCTGGCAACGATGTATTAAAAGTCGAACTTAGATTAGAAAAGTTCGTCCCAGGAGAATATAAGTTACATGCTCATCACTGGCTGATCTTACATGGCAGGTATACCTGTGTTGCTCGCACACCTAAATGCAGCGAGTGTTCAATAATTGATCTATGCGAGTATCGTCAAAAAACACTACCAAAAAATACACCAAGTAGTTGATTTATATAAGTATATTCTGCATAGAACTAAATCCTGCTCAATACGCTCCAACATTTAACACATTATGCTCTTGAGAATTAACACAATGTGAACTAATGTGTTTTTCAAATAATAATGTAATGAATTCGCATTACTACGGGTCTCTAACGATAGAACAATAAAGTTTCTAATTTTTAAACAAAATAACTAAATATATTTAGGAGATTTAGACATGTCTAATAAGAATGACAAGAAAAACCAAATTAAGCCTTTATCAATTGCGGTTGGTGCAGCACTAGCAGCAAGCGTATTCACCATGGGTGCAGCAAATGCAGAAGAAAATCCATTTGAAATTAGCACTCTTTCAGCTGGCTATATGGTAGCTGAAATGGAAGAAGGCAAATGCGGCGAAGGCAAGTGCGGCGAAGGTAAATGCGGCGAAGGCGAAGGAAAAGACGCTGAAGGTAAATGCGGTGAAGGCAAGTGCGGCGAAGGTAAATGCGGCGAAGGCGAAGGAAAAGACGCTGAAGGTAAATGCGGTGAAGGCAAGTGCGGCGAAGGTAAATGCGGCGA
>CALAJL010000113.1 GCA_937922735.1 uncultured Gammaproteobacteria bacterium
TACAAGTGCTTTAGTTTTCATGTTTATGTTCCCTTTGTTTAAATTAAAAATAGTTTGTTTAGTTTGTTTTAGGATTAACTTGCGTTGATCCATGAGGATTAAGATATCTGGAACGGTAGGTTTATGACATGTGTAAAAGCAATCGCTTTATGTCCAAAAGTACAAAAGCGATGCAAGAATTGAATGTAATATTTGTAGTAAACTATTGGTCTTCCGAATGGATGTGCTCAAATTTTGAGCAGAGGAAAATATTTTCAGAATAAGGTAATGGAATTACGATTTTTCCGGTCTGTAGGCCTGAATATAACTATTTAAATATATATATAAGGAGTCATGTAAATGAAAAAACAACAAACATTACCTGCCTTGTCGGGTGTAACGATGGCGTTAGCGGCAGCTGGCCTTATTGCTGGTTGTACAACCGGTGGTTCTGCTGGAAATAGTGCTGAAGCCACACCAGCCGCTGAAACCGTTGAGCTTGCGCATTGTTATGGTGTGAATACTTGTAAGGGCCATAATGATTGTGGCACTGCAAATAATGACTGCGGCGGTCAAGCTTCATGTAAAGGTACTGGTTTTGTAGCAATGCCGACCAAAGCATGCGGCGACATTGGTGGCACTGTTAAAGATGAATGGAGAGGCGAAGTAACAACTGCTGATTTAGTACATTGTAATGGTGTGAATATCTGTAAAGGGCATAACGATTGTGGCACTGCAAATAATGATTGTGCAGGTCAAGCTTCGTGTAAAGGCACTGGCTTTGTAGTTACAACTGCTAAGTCTTGTGCGGATGTTGGTGGAGAGGTTGGCTAAATTAGTTAAACCTAAACTATCAACTAAAGGATCCGGGGAGCGTTAGCACTCCTCGGATTTTATATTATGAATAAATTTATTGGTTATGGGCTCGGCCTTCGAACTGTTCACTATCAACATGTCTTGGAACATAGACCTGATGTAGATTGGTTTGAAGTTCATTCAGAAAATTTTATGGTTGCGGGTGGTAAGCCTAAATATAATTTACATGCCATACGGGAACACTATCCACTCGTATTGCATGGTGTATCAATGTCGATTGGCAGCACAGATCCACTGGATTTTGATTATTTAAAAAAACTAAAAACATTAGTAGCTGAAGTTCAGCCCGAATGGATTTCGGACCACTTTTGTTGGACATCGGTTGGCAAGGTTAATAGTCATGACTTATTGCCTATGCCATATAACGAAGAAGCAATTCAGCATCTCGTAGATCGTATATCTCAAGTGCAAGATTTCATGGGTAGACAGGTATTGTTTGAGAATGTTTCTAGTTATTTAACGTATAAGAATTCTGAGATGGAGGAGTGGGAGTTTATAAGTGAAATTGTGAAGCGTTCTGACTGTAAAATATTATTAGATATAAATAATATATATGTAAGCTCGCGTAATCATGGATATTCTCCACATGAGTTTATGAAACATATCGATCCAAGCTGTGTGCAGCAGTTTCACTTAGCCGGACACGAAGATTGTGGAGAATATGTAATTGATACACACGACCATGATGTACCTGATCCAGTTTGGGAGTTATATGCTGATGCTTTAAAACATTTTGGGCTGGTAAGTACAATGATCGAGCGTGATGACAATATCCCAGAGTTTGTTGAACTACAGGCTGAAATGAATCATGCAAAAGAAATAGCAAAAACAGTTCCCCCACAAGCCGCCTAGTAGTAGTGAGAAGTATTATTATGTTTAATTTAAGCGAGTTACAGCATGAGTTTATGAATCATTTGCTGGACAAAAAATCCGTTATTGCAAAAAATGTAATGGAACAGAATGGTGTGCCAGTTTCTACTCGCTTAGGGATTTATGGAAATGCTTACAAGGTTCGCTTGAAAAGTAGTATTGAGAATGACCATGAAATTCTAGGTATTTATTTGGGCGATGATTTGTTTGATTTGATGGCTGCAGGATATACTGCTTCACAACCGTCGCAATTTACTTCCTTGCGGGATTTTTGTGAGTATTTGCCAGAGTATTTGAGAAAAACTGAACCATTCTCTGCTACACCTATCATTGCAGAGATTGCTGAGTTTGAAAGAAATTTATTATTTGCTTTTGATGCAGGAAATGCAAAGCGTTCAACGATTGAAGACTTAACATCATTGCCCCAGGAGCAATGGCCGACTATGAAATTGCGTTTTCATCCAAGTATGCAAATACACAAAACTCATTGGAACTCAGTACCTAGTTGGCAAGCACTTAAGGCGGAAAAGATTCCACCACAACAAGAAAAGTTGGATGCATATTGGCTGATTTGGCGTAACTATAATCGCATCACTGAATTTCGCTCCTTAGCTATGGATGAGTATGTGATGCTGAATGGGTTTCTTCACGGCGGTAATTTTGCTGACATTTGTGAGTTGTTGCTTGAATATCATACAGAAGAGGAGGTGGCCGTGAATGCTATTACACATTTAACTTCCTGGCTTGAAATTGGAATCATTTCAACATTTCAATAGTGATGTAATATATTTTCATTAATGAACATTACAACTGTTTCTACTTTTTTAAAATTTTCCAATCACATTAACGTTACAGCTAATTATTTTCTGCTAAGGGCTCTTGGATCGAGAATAAAAATAAAATCAGTTCTAAAATCCTACCTCTTACCAGAGTGTCACCATATTCAGGATTTACTTCTGCCCAAGCTTCTGCATTGTAGCGATCACCCCAAATTGGCATTAGTCGTGATCCATGACTTTCTACCATTTCACGTCCATCAATGATTAAGTACGTTTCAATAAAAGGAAAGACACCATCATTATCCGCTAGTAGCGTAGTTAGATCTGAAGGCTTGAAGACAAGTGCCATTGCATATGGTCCATTTCCTTTAGCATTGCCTCCATGGCATAACGCACATCGTTGTTGAAATTCTTTGGCACCCGCATTTACCGCTTTTATTGACTCATCAGCATATACATGATTAGCACTACAATAAAATAATAATAGAAAAAATAAAAAACATGTATTAAAAATATTAGGTTTTAATGTATTACTATTATTGGTCTTATATGAGATTTTCATTATTAGGTTCCTATTTTCCGAGCACATCATTTCGATGTTCTTCAATTTTTGCCATTACTTTATTGATTAACTGATCATCTTTGCCTAATTCTTTTAATGTTGCATGAACACATTCCATCATGGCGTCTACGTGGCTGTCATTGAGCCCTTTTTTTACTACATCTACATGAGCCTTACGCATAGTCTTACCCAAATATAGAGACGGACCACCAAATATATTTGTTAAAAAACTAGACATTTTTCGTTGATGTTTTTCTATGTCTATATCCTCGAAAAAACTACTAATGCGTTTATCACGCAGAATATTTACATAAAGAATTGCTGAAGCTTTTTCGACTGTTTTCTTTCCACCTAGTTCTTCGTAAAGAGAGTGATCCATATATTTTCCTATTTATGTGTAAGTGTATAAATTAAAATTCTACGTAAATGAATGTGTGTTTAATCTGCTTTAGATCAGGTTAAGGTGAGATAAACTAAAAATTTCGGCCAATCCCTGCAAATAATACCCACGGATCTATATCAATATCGACATTGCGAGAAACACCATTATTTTTTAATGTTGCGTCTGCATCAATGTCTACATACCAGAGCGCAGAATTGATAAACCATTTGTCATTTAGTGCGTAATCTATACCAATTTGTGCTGCGAGCCCCCATGAGTCATCTATATCTAAATCAGTATTACCTCCAAGTGCATTTTCCAAAGAAGAGGAGACTTGTTCGTCAGGAAAATAGGTATAGTTAATGCCTACTCCTATATATGGGTGAAATGTAGGGCTTCCATCAAAGTGATACTGAAGTGATAAAGTAGGAGGGAAAACATCTACATCTGCAATTTTACCTAATACACCAATTCCATCTTTACCTCTTAAATCATGTTTGGAAGGTGTGACACCAAGTAACTCAATCGCATATTTTGAAGTCAACATATAACCAATTGTGAAGCCAAGCGTGACATCACTGTCAACACGTACGCCTGTATTGTCTAAGCCTTCTACATCATTACTGCTATCGTTTGGTTCAATTAGTGCTGGTCCAATTCGCGCAAACCAAGTGCCTTTATCGTAAGCCATACATGAGAAGGTAGGTACTAAAAGGCTAAAAAGTAATAGACATGAAAATAAATATATACGCATTTTGTATTCCTTTTATGAATATTTATCCTGATTTTTAGAGGAGTTAATGTGAAACATAATTTAGGAAAGTAACAAATATGCGAATACTAGTTTCTGATATGGGTCAGAAGAAAACTAACTTGAAAAATAAATTAAGATGAAAGTTTATTAATGTTAATTGAATTTAATATGATATATGCCAGAAAAAATATGCATGTTTTATACATAAAATGGATGGCGTTTAATCATGTGTTAAATAACATTATTTATAATGTCTCTATACGAAACTATTAAAGTTATTCATATATCAACTGCGGTGTTATCTTTTTGTGGGTTTGTGGTCAGAGGGATTTGGATGATGCAGTCATCATCAAGCATTGAAAAATGCTTGGGTAAGAATAATCCCTCATACCAATGACACTATATTATTGGCCACTGCGATAATCTTGATGATTCTATCTTTACAATATCCTGTCTCAACGGCTTGGATAAACGCTAAGATCATTGCATTGTTGATTTATATTACTTTAGGAACCATTGCTTTAAAGCGTGGAAAAACCATGCTTATTCGGATTACTGCATGGGGTCTGGCAATGCTAGTTTTTATTTATATCTTGGGTGTTGCAAATACTAAAAACCCGATGATTATATAAATGGACTATATAGAGCTATATAGAGTAGATGGATTGTATATTTATCGGGGTTTGTCACTTCTGATGTAAAAAACTGCTTTTGTAGCTTAGTTTAAGCTCATATCACCTTCCGCTATTGAACATAATTTTTCATGATCAATTATAGAAATGCTCTTTCGTGCTGCATTGATAATATTATTCTCTTTAAATTTAGATATTAATCTACTAACTGTTTCATCTGCTAAACCTAAATAATTGCCAATATCATAACGAGACATGGTTAAGTCAAATTCAGCTGCGGAATATCCACGAGCTTTATAGCGTCCAGATAGATTAATAAGAAAAGTTGCTAATTTCTGCTCAGCATTTCTGCGTGCTAATAACATCAGCATAGTATGATCTTTAGTAATTTCATTGCTAATTAAGCTGAGCAATTGTTGCTGCAAACCTGGAATTTTTACGCATAAAACATTTAGATCATTTATGGGAAGTTCACATATGGTGGTAGTGTTCAGCGCGACGCCCGCACAACTATGAATTTCATTATCTAGGCCGTCTAAACCAAGTAGTTCTCCTGGTAAATGGAACCCCAATACTTGTTCTTCGCCATTTTTTGCGGTAGTGAAGGTTTTTACCGAGCCTGATCTAACTGCGAAAACACATCCAGATCTCTCACCTTGGCGAAAAATAGTTTCACCCTTATGTACAATTTTTCGCTGTTTAATTACCTCGTCTAGACTAGTTAAATCGGTATTATCTAATCCACGTGGCAAACATAATTCTACCAATGAGCAATTTTGGCAAGAAGCCTTAAGTGATTTGAAGTTTATTTTTTGCTCGGTATTGGCCATCTTTTTACAGTACTACACTTTTGAGGTTAGGGTTATAGTTCAACGACTTATAATTACACGTCTACTTATTATAGTCTCTACTTATCATATATATATTATATATGGCTGATATTTGGTGTTTAAATGAACGCACCAATTGCATTTCTACTGTCCTAGATCAGTTAACTCGCACTTAAGGCGGTTAATTCCTCATACCAACAAATTTTTCTGATCTGGGTCAGTAAACCTATTTCTCTGACTCATTATTCTTTATTCAATCAATTACTGACGAGACTAAGCATAAGTGTATTGATAAGCACTTCTAGTTCTCAAATGTAATAAATTAACTTATTACTAGCTTCGTCAAAATAACTCATTGTTTAAGCTAGTACCTTTGGAGAGTAAGAATATGGGTCTATTTAGTTCAAAAAAGAAAAAAGTCAATCAAGCTGCAAAACTTACCTGTTCCGCTAAAGATGCTGGATCATATAAATGCTTATTTTTAGCATCCTATAGAAAACTTGCTATAGATATTAGTTGGACAGAATCTACTGTAGCTGATGACAAAATGTCTGAATCTTTACATATGACGGGACTAAACCGTTTTCCATGTATTGAGGATGGTGACTTGACGGTATGTGGCACGAGTGCAGCAATGACGTACTTGAATATTAAAGGTAATACACCATCGATACATCCAAGAAAAGCTAGAGTATTAGCCATACAAAACTATTGGATTCAGGTTTTAACACAAAACTTTGAGCCATTATTAAATGACATTTCAAGTAATACAGATCGCATTGCTAATGTTTTAGATGTACTCGATAAAGATTTGGAAGTAAACAAACATATCGTAGGTGAGTTTTCACTTGCCGATATTCATTGGTCAGCTGTCTTTAAAATGCTAGAAGAGCAAGGGCAAAACAGTCTTTTTAGCGATTATGCAAATATTGGCTCTTGGCTAACAAAGATGAAGTCTGAGATTCCAGCATACGAAGCCAGTGTTAACAAAGCTGCTGCTTAAATTGATTAATATTAAAAAGAATAGGTAAACATCATGTCAAATATATTTAGCGCCATGGCAGAAAAATCTGGTCATGAAGATAGTTCAAAATATGGTATGTCTGGGGATATGAAAAAAACTCAATATATACTTGAATTAATTGGTAAGCCAACGGATGCCGATACACTCAAATGTATCATTACGGCTGCTGAGCAAGGTATGGAAATGAATTGCTATAGCATGATCACAGATGCAGTGGACAATATGGAGACTTCAATCAAAGAAATATCTCCATTTTCAGTAACTCCTTGCTTACAAGAAGCTGATTTCATTACTAATGGTAGTGACGCAATAACAGCTTTTACAGATGCGCGAGGTTTGGGTTATGCACTTACACCACGTAATGCCGCTCTTGCAGCAATGCAAAATTATTGGGTAGATATTGCAGAAACTAATGTAGCCCCTCATGTAAATATGATGGTTGAGGAAGCTATTAGTAAAAAAACGCAAGACTCATCTTATACACCAGATGCAGCAGTGATCGGTAAGTGTGTTGATGATCTTAAAATGTTTTTTGATGCATTAGATCAGCAATTAGCAAGTAATAAATACATTGTATGTGATAAATACACTTGGGCTGATTTACATTGGACGGCATACGCACATCTTTGCGTAGTAGCAGGTTATGGCTCAATTATTGATGATCGTAAAAATGTAAAGGCATGGCTAGATCGTATTAAGTCTAGGAAAAGTCAATGTGGTCAGGACATAGTTGCTTACGATATGTTGCCAAGTGCAGAAGAAACTTTGCAAGGTAAGCTCAAAGATGTGGTAATCGATAATTACTAATACGAATAATAATTAAATTAACAAGTAGATGTAAGTGAGGAAATTATGCATAAGTTTTTAGTAAATATAAGGTACTTTGAAACTCCGATATTAATCTTCGCTACCCTGGTTGGCATAGTAATAGGTGGTCCATGGGTGTGGACCGGGGTTGTATTATTAATAGCATCAATCATCATTGACTGGGCGACCAGTGCAAGCAAGCTATTTCACTGTGAACCTGCTGGGAGAGATGAAAATGGTGATCTATATGGGATTGATTGGTTTCTGAAAGTAATGATGTGGATACAGTATCCTGTATTTGTAATGTTACAACTTGCACTAGTCTGGCGTGTTTACGAATTTTCAACCGGAAATGTTTTTGGTCCAAATGAAATATTTGGTATCACTATTCATCATGGTGTTACCGGTTGGGAAATGATTGGCGCCACAATTTCTGCAGGTATTTACATGGGTCTAGGTATTATGTTTGGTCATGAGCTTGCACATACTAAAGGGCCAACCTTTGTATTAGCGCGTTGGATGATGGCTTTAAGCGGTATTTCACACTTCTGTTATGCGCATGTGTATAACCACCATTTAGAGCTTGGATGTGAGGATGATCCTGCGACAGCACCAAGAGGGCGCAATATTTATAAACACTATTTGTTATCCCACTTTGGTCAGTCACGATTTTTATACGTAATGGAAAAGCAACGTCTAAGTAGAAAGGGTGTGCCTTTTATATCATGGCAAAATCGCTGGATTAGAGGTTATGCAATGAGTTTGCCAACTATTTTCATGTTCTGGTTTGCAGCAGGCTGGATTGGCTTAGCGGTAATGATAGGTTCTTGGGTAATTTCTGCATTTGAATTAGAAGTGCTTAATTATTTAGAACACTATGGCTTGATACGTGAAAAGGGTCAGCCGATTGATTACCATCATTCTTGGGATGTTGCAGAGTCACCATTTACACAATGGGGTTTCATTGAGATAGGTCGTCAAGCGGACCATCATGACCGAGGTGAAACACATTTTTGGGAGCTTGAGGATTGTGGCGCCCCAGACACTGGCTATGGATATTATGCAATGTTAGCGCTACTACTAGTACCGCCAATGTGGGAGAGGTTTATTAAACCTAAACTTGCTGATTGGGATGAAAATAGAGCAAGCGAGGCAGAACGTAAAATTGCAGCCTGAATGAATTATCTTGCAGGTTGGCATGATATGCCCTTGTGCGATAAATCATAATAAAAAATAATTAATTCTGAGGTAATACACATGTCAAAAGTTCAACAAGCTTTGCTCGCAATCGCAGCCTTCACTGGAGTATCAGGATATCTGCTCTATATGCTTGGAATAGGAGAACATCATGCTAACCCGCTATGGGCACTTGGCACTTCGATAATTTTTTTGGTAATTCTATTGGTAGATGTATG
>CALAJL010000114.1 GCA_937922735.1 uncultured Gammaproteobacteria bacterium
AGAATAGCGCTTAATGAAAAAATTACATCATGTAGTAATTGTTGGGGCAGGTTTTGGTGGCATTCAAACTGCACATCATCTCAAAGGCGCCAATGTTCGCATTACACTCATCGATCAGCACAATTATCATTTATTTCAACCATTACTCTATCAAGCAGCCACTGCATTGCTTGCCCCATCTGAAATAGCATGGCCCATTCGCCATTTATTACGAAAACGCAGTGAAATAACTACATTGCTCGCGAAAGTTAATGATATTGATAAGTTTCATAAAAAGGTATTCCTCGAAAATAACGAAACCATTGAATATGACACCTTGGTGTTAGCGACAGGTGCTAGACATGCTTATTTTGGAAATGACGAATGGGCTAACTATGCTCCTGGCTTAAAAGTTTTAGAAGATGCTACAGATATACGTCAAAAAATCTTAATTGCATTTGAAAAAGCTGAGAGAGAGACTGATCTCGAACACCGTGCAGCTTTGCTATGTTTTGTTGTGGTGGGTGGTGGCCCTACCGGTGTTGAATTGGCAGGAACGATTGCTGAGCTTGCTCATCACACCTTAAGTGGTGAATTTAGAAACATCGATATTCAAAAAACTCGTGTGGTATTAATTGAAGCAGCTTCAAGAGTGCTTCCTAGTTTTGAAGAAAGTTTATCTGCTTATGCTATGAATGCATTGGAAAAATTAGGTGTGGAAGTGCAACTTGGCAAGCCTGTCTCCGAATGTAATGCTCTAGGTGTTGTATTTGATGATACAACCTTATCAGCAAAAACTATTCTATGGGCTGCAGGCGTTCAAGCCTCGCCCGCTGCAAATTGGTTAGAAGCTGAGACTGACCATGTGAACCGAGTAAAGATTGAACCCGACTTAACTTTACCCGGACATCCTGAAGTATTCGTCATTGGTGATACTGCAACGATAAGTGATGAGAGTGGCAAACAAGTACCAGGTATTGCACCTGCTGCAAAACAACAAGGGCAGTACGCCGCTAAGCTAATTTGTGCACGATTACAAAACAAAACTAATATGAAACCCTTTCGATATCGACATTATGGTGATCTTGCCACCATAGGAAAACGTGCAGCTGTATTTGATATTGGTTGGATGAAAGCTAGAGGGAGATTAGCTTGGTGGCTATGGGGAATCGCACATATTTATTTTTTAATTGGTGTACGTAATCGTATTGTTGTGGCAATGCATTGGTTATGGATATATTTCAAAGGTGATCGAGGCGCGCGCTTAATTACTCAAGTTGATAACCAATCATCTGCAAATGAAAACACAATACCGAATGAAATAAAAAAAGACAGCTAGTTAGACTTCTCAGCAATGATGGTTGTGCGTAATGGCGCCTGATATCCTTCTATGGTCAGAGTATGATCTGATGGATCCAGAGCCTGTTCCAACGAAAATCTAGTCATCCATTCTGTTTGACGCTGTTCTTCAACTGTAGTCATTGTCGTATCGACCACCTTAATATTCGTAAAGCCCGCCTCACCTAACCATGTCTTTAATAGTTCAATACTTGGCAGCACACAAACATTACGCATATTTGCGTAGCGCTCATTTGGAATCAAAACATCTGCATTTTCATCATTAATTATCAACGTTTCTAGTACAAACTGACCCTTGTCTACTAGCATAGAAAACACTTGATTAAGATGTGTTTGAGGCTCTTGCCGATGATATAAAACACCCATTGAAAATATAGTATCGAACTTAGGTGTATTCTCTGGCAACTCTTCAAAAGCAAAAGGCAATACAAACGTTTTTTGTGGTTGCATAGAATATTTTTGCAATGCATGAAATTGAAAAATGTAATGCCAACTAGGATCCACTCCAATAATACACTTAGCACCCATTGCTTGCATACGTAATGCGTAATAACCATTACCGCAGCCAATATCTAATACCAGCTTATCTTTTAACTTTACATGTGGCGCAATACGCAACCATTTCCAGTCACTCCGCCATTCTGTATCAATATGTATTCCAAAAACATTAAATGGTCCTTTACGCCAAGGACTTAATTCTTTTAATTGTGCTTCTAAAGTACCTTTCTCTTCTAAAGAAACATCACTTGATTTGCCAAGTGTAACGATATCTTTACTTAAATCTGTTGAGCTTGAATGTATATTAGGCAATGCTTCTATGATGTTTTGCCAATCTTTAAAGTGACCATGCTTTGGGTTAGCATATTTTTCATCAAGCATATTTAGAATTTCGTGCTGAACTTCTTTCAATCTGGTCGCTTCTAATGCTTGTGAAAGCATATCTCGATCTGGCGCAATCATTTAATGGCAAGATAAGAAATAAAGTTTAAATATTTTGTTAGTACAGATATTTTTGAAAATCCTGCATTCTTTAATCTATCTATATGTTGATCATGTGTATCGCGCACTAATACATCTTCAAGCGCTTCTCTTTTTTGACTGATTTCCATATCACTATAATCATTCTGACGTTTATAGTTTTCATGCAACTGCTGCATAATTAGATCTTCTTCTTTATCTTCATAACAGATTTTTTCCGATATTAGTACTGCACCCTCACTCATCAAACTTGAGTAAATATCATTAATCAGAGTGTTTCTTTTTGATCGATCAATAAATTGAAGCGTGTAATTGAGAATAACAAACGAGCTATTCTTGAAATCCACATCGGTTACATCGCTATCTAGGAGTTTTATTGGGACGTTTAACTGTAAATGTTTAAGCCGATCTTCTAATTTCGTGATCATTGCAGATGAATTATCTACCGCATAAATTTTAATATTCTTGCATGTAGCAGTATTAGCAATTGAAATAGAGGCTTCCCCCAAGGAACACCCTAGATCATATATATTGGAATTTTCTTTAATAAATTGATTTGCCACAATAGGCAATAATTGATTCAGCGCGGAATAACCTGGAACTGACCGCTCAATCATATCTTGAAATACACCAGCCACATTTTGGTCAAAGACAAATTTTTCAACTTTGTCTTGCTTACTTGCATAAATGCGATCTTTGCTGGTACGAGCCAAAATAATTAACCGTTTAGAAGATGATCGTATTCATTATTGTTCTGACATATTGCTTTGTTCACGTGTAGAGCGGAATTCTATCTTTGGCCATTTCTCGAGAGCCATTTGAAGATTTACACGTGTTGGCGCGATATAGACCAATTCATCACCATGATCCATGGCCAGGTTTGTTTCCGTCTTATTTTTGAATTTTAGAAACTCTTTCTCATCCTCACAACCTACCCATCGAGCGGTTTGCACATTTACCGCTTCAAATTGACATTCCACATTATATTCATGCTTCAAACGGTGTTGAACGACCTCGAACTGAAGCACCCCAACCGCCCCTAATATAAGATCATTATTCGTTAAAGGACGGAAAAGTTGTGTCGCCCCCTCTTCACAAAGCTGTATAAGACCTTTATGTAAAGCCTTCATTTTTAAAGGATCTTTAAGCTGTGCACGACGGAATAATTCTGGGGCAAAATTTGGCACACCGGTGAATGCCAGTCTTTCACCTTGTGTGAATGAGTCACCTATACGAATAGTCCCATGGTTATGAAGACCAATTATATCGCCCGGATATGCACGATCAACATGTTCTCGATCCTTTGCAATAAAGGACAAAGCATCACTAATTTTAATGTCACGGTTTAAACGCACATGCTGTAATTTCATGCCCTTTTGAAAACTACCCGAACAAATTCTCATAAAGGCCAATCGGTCACGATGCTTGGGGTCCATATTTGCCTGAATTTTAAACACAAATCCCGAGAAACTTTCCTCATCTGCCAGCACATCTCTCGTCTCAGCATCTGTAAGACTTGCTTCTCTAGGCTGAGGTGCAGGAGCATACTCAACAAACTTTTCCAATAACTCCGCTACTCCAAAATTATTGATAGCGGAACCAAAAAATACCGGAGTCATCTCACCCCTTAGGTAAGCCTCATGATCAAAATCATGACTTGCACCTTGTACTAGCTCAATCTCATCACGCAGCTCTTGTGCTTGATCACCTAATATATCGTCTAACCGTGAGTTATCTAATCCTTCAATCACCTCACCGGTTTGAATTTTACCTTGATGATTAGGATTATATAGATGTACGGAATTGTTCAATAAGTTAAAGACACCTTTAAATAGTTTACCCATGCCAATTGGCCAAGTAATAGGTGCACACTTTATCTTTAAAATGCTTTCAACTTCATCTAAGAGCTCAATTGGCTCTCGACCATCCCGGTCTAATTTATTAATGAAGGTCACTATTGGCGTATCACGCAATCGACACACTTCCATTAATTTAATTGTCCGTTCTTCGACACCTTTAGCGTTATCAATTACCATCAGAGCAGAATCGACTGCAGTAAGCGTACGGTAAGTATCTTCAGAAAAGTCTGCGTGACCGGGGGTATCTAACAAATTAACAATGCAATCTTTGTAATCAAACTGCATTACAGAGCTTGTGATAGAGATTCCACGTTGTTGCTCCATTTCCATCCAATCCGAGGTAGCATGGCGCGCAGCTTTTCTACCTTTCACTGAACCCGCCAACTGTATGGCTCCACTAAATAGCAATAGTTTTTCAGTGATGGTAGTTTTCCCTGCATCCGGATGCGAGATTATGGCAAAAGTCCGACGTTTCGCAGTTTGTATTTGATGTTCGTTCAAAATAGTGGTCTTAGTGAATTAGGGTGAATTGAATTATTTAGAAAATATTTATATCAGCGCGAAAGCGCGCGATTATATCGAAACGATGAACGTTACTACAGAAAAGAATAGGATATATGGATATAAAGCAAACTATTAAATGAGTTCTTTTGCAAGAATGACTGCATCTTCACGACCAAATCTTGCTGGGTAATAATCCCTTCGATTACCTATTTCATTGAACCCTTCTGAAAAATATAAGGATAATGCCTGTACATTACTCGGCCTAACTTCCAAAAACACTGTGTCTGCCTGGCGTGATTTTGCAATAGATAGTAATTCGACCAATAACCTTCTACCCATACCACGTCCCTGGAGTTTAGGATCCACACAAATATTAAGTATATGGCACTCCTGAACCGCTAATGACATTACTGCATACCCTACAATGTCACGATCAACTTCCACTACCCATGACGAATAACCAAATCGCATACAATCATGAAATATTCCCTCCGTCCATGGGAACTCATAACTTCGGCACTCTATATCCATGACGGCCGAAAGATCATGCACGGTCATTAACCGGTAGGTTTCTGTGGGTGATTCAAAAACAGCACTCATAGCATGTATTCTAATTAATTCATTCTAGTAAAGCATTTTTATAGCGAAAAAGACCGATATCTAGTTATTTAATCAGTTTGATTGGATATTCCACTACCTCGAATATACATCTAGAGCAAACTTTAAATCTTCCCAGGCTTTGCGTTTTTGCTGCGGACTGCGTAACAGATAAGCTGGATGATAAGTTGCGATTACCGGTATACCGGTTTCTTGATAGGTATATTTTTGGCCACGCATTTTACCGATAGGCTCATCTATCATTAATAATGATTGTGCCGCCACTCTACCAACTACTAAAATAATTTTTGGTTGGATTAATTCAATTTGTTTACGAAGATATGCGCTACAACTTGCTACTTCATTAGACTGAGGGTCACGATTATTGGGTGGTCTACACTTCAACACATTGGCAATAAAAACCTCTTCCCGTGCTAATCCCATCGCACGCAACATACTAGTAAGTAATTGACCCGCTCTACCAACAAATGGTTTTCCCAAACGATCTTCGTCTGCACCGGGTGCTTCTCCAATAATTAGCCATTCTGCTGCGGGATGACCTTCGCCAAATACCGTTTGTGTGCGTGTTCGATGCAACTCACACTGCGTACAATTTGAAACGATTAACTTTAAATCATCTAAACTGCTTGAGGGAATATTGGCTTCAACATCTTTGTTAACGTTGACTCCGTTTGCATCATGATCATGATCTAGTTCTGGCGCATTTTTAGAGACCCACACCTGCACACCCATTTGATCAAGGTAGTACAAGCGTTCTTTTTCATTCATTGCTTAGTTGTTCTAAACGTGGTGTTGTGGATGCTGCTTCTCATCGGGAACCACTAATTTGTTTAATGCATGCAAGTATGCTTTTGCTGATGCCATCACAATATCTGTATCAGAACCATGGCCATTTACAATTCTACCCGCTTTCTGCAAACGCACTGTCACTTCACCTTGCGAATCTGTTCCGGTGGTAATGTTATTAACTGAATATAATTGTAACTGTGCGTGGCTAGAAACAATATCTTCGATTGCACAAAATGTAGCATCCACAGGGCCACCGCCATCTGAAGAAGCAGTTTTCTCTTCACCATCTATGGATAACGTAATTTCTGCATGTGGTGTTTTACCAGATTGTGAATGCGCGGTTAATGCAATTAACTTACAATACTCATTATCTTCATATGCTGTATCTGAAACTAAGGCGTGCAAATCATCATCATATATTTCATGCTTCCGGTCCGCTAAATCTTTAAAATTAGTGAACGCCTTATTTAGCTCTTCTTCATTATCAAAACTAACACCTAGTTCATCTAATCGCGTTCTAAATGCATTGCGACCAGAATGCTTACCCAAGACTATTTTATTAGCTGCCCACCCTACATCTTCCGCACGCATAATTTCGTATGTCTCTCGTGCTTTGAGCACACCGTCTTGATGAATACCCGATTCATGCGCAAATGCATTTGCACCCACAATTGCTTTGTTAGGTTGAACCGGAAATCCTGTAATTGTAGAAACCATACGAGAAGTTGGAACAATCTGCGTCGTATCCAAATCTGTTTTGCAATCAAATACATCTTGACGTGTGTGTACTGACATCACCACCTCTTCTAATGATGCATTTCCTGCTCTTTCTCCTAAGCCATTAATCGTACATTCAACTTGCCGTGCACCATGCAAAACAGCAGACAAAGAATTTGCCACTGCCAAGCCAAGGTCATTATGACAATGCACAGAGAATACAGCTTGATCCGAATTTGGAATGTTCTCAATTAAACGGCCTACTAAACTGCCAAACTGATGAGGTATGTTATAGCCTACTGTATCTGGAATATTTATTGTATTAGCGCCTGCTTTAATAACCTCTTCAATAACTCTACATAAAAAATCAAATTCTGAACGTCCTGCATCTTCTGGAGAAAATTCAACATTATCAGTAAAGCCCCTAGCACGTTTAACGGCAGCGATAGCTTGCTCCACTACTTGATCTTCCGTCATACGCAATTTACTTTTCATATGTATGGGAGATGTAGCAATGAATGTATGAATTCTTGAAGAGTTTGCTGTTTTAAGTGCTTCTCCAGCTCGATCAATATCATTATTTAATGCACGAGCCAAACCACAAATCGTACTATCTTTCACAGCAGAGGCGACGGCTTGAACGGACTCAAAATCCCCAATGCTCGCCATAGGAAACCCTGCTTCAATAATATCTACTTTCATACGCTCTAAAGATTTAGCAATCCTTACTTTTTCATCACGTGTCATCGATGCACCAGGTGATTGCTCACCATCACGTAATGTCGTATCAAAAATAATTAACTTTTCTTTGCTTGCCACCGCACTGCTCCTAAATAAATACACTCGTTACTAGTGTTACTACAAGATTGATCTCATTTTTTTCGTGCATTAGATTTAATGAATTCTATAGAATCTAACTCATAAAATCTTTACTAAGAAATTCTTATCAAGAAATCTTTATTAAGAATCTGTGAAACATATATGCAAACTATCTACTGATAGTAGAATGAGATGATTAATGATAGAGCGTATTGCCTCGCCAGGCTAAATTAGCCGCTACTGCGGCAGTAAGAATAAAGATAGGAGCGTTGTTAACGATACTGAACGGCTTAACGCCACATCAGTTTCATAACGCTTATATTGTGAAAACAATTTATTCATAGGTTAAATATAGCTGGAACTGCTGCATTTTTCTACAATTTAATTGCAAGCAGCACTAAATAAGGGATATTTTGCTTAAATTCTAAAAACACTCGAGTTTCTTTAGCTATTTTTCTTTATCTGTATTTGAAATCAGGTCTTGAGCTTCGTTTTCAGCGATCACACGATTAGTACGCTTTCGCTTTAACCGGATTACGTGCGTGACCGGGCCAGATAAAGCATATACCGCAAATAACGCAAAAAAGAACTTTGGTGGGTCTATAGAAGCGAGAATGAAACCCATGACAATGGCTAACAAGGCATAAAACGGTACGCGTTCACTTGGACTTACATCTTTAAAACTATAGTAGCTAAAATTACTTACCATCGCTGCACCTAACAGAACAGTAATGATTAACGCTGGGATTGCAAAATCTGCACGTGACAGTTGCAAGTCATGACATACCCAGATAAATCCAACCATCGCAGCAGCGGCAGCAGGACTTGGTAAGCCTTGAAAAAATCTTTTATTATCTTCACTAATTCGTGTGTTAAATCTAGCTAAACGTAAAGCCGCTGCTGCGGTATAAAAAAATGCAGCTAGCCAACCCAATTTAGACATCACAGGATATCCTTGGAAATGAATTAGAGCCCAAAAATACATCACCAACGCAGGTGCTACCCCGAAAGAGACCATGTCTGAGAGACTGTCATATTGAGAACCAAATTCAGTACTCGTTTGCGTCATACGTGCAACACGTCCATCAAATCCATCTAATAACATGGCTACTACAATTGCAATTGCGGCATGTTCAAACCGGTCAGCAGTCGCTGCAATGATCGCGTAAAAACCAGCAAACAAGGCCCCCGTTGTGAGCAAATTTGGAAGTAAATAAATACCTCTGCGCGGCTTTTGTTTTATGTTATTCATGAATCTGGGCTAGTTAGCATTCTCATGTACGAATTCTGCCAATTTGTCACTGCCAGCGCGAACCGATTGTCCTGGCTTTATGGTTATATGGGCAGATGAAGGAAGATATAGCACTACCTGACAAGAAAATGCCATAAAACCACATCGTTGTCCTTGCCCTAGTTTTTCACCCACACTCATTGAACATGTGGCATGACGGAAAATTGACTTAAGGTTTGCGGCAATCACAACCTCATCATTTTCATCAGTATGAAGCAATAATGCTAACTGGGGAAATGATGGCTCAGTTGGTGAAATCACCCACAAATTTTCAACTTTTCCTTCACATGGACTATGAACATTATATTCACCTAACGCATTCTGTTTAAGATGAATACTCTGGGCTACTCGCTTAAGGTATGGATCGTACACTTCTTCAACCTTAATAACTTTACCATCTATAGGACTCACAATTGCTAAAGGTAATGAGGGTACCGCACGGTTAAAATCCCTAAATAAAAATAACAAGACGATATAGCATAGCCAAGCAGACCATATAAAATTTGGCGCATATCTGTAGTGAATTAATGCGAGTGCAACTCCAATTGCTATTAAAAGTATGCGTGCTTCTTTAGCAATTGGAATCATGGGGAAAATCCATGACAGCGAGTGTCATGCATAACTAAGACTTAGTTTTTTGTTTGGTCTACTATTTTATTAGCGCTAATCCATGGCATCATGCCACGCAATTTAGCACCAACATCTTCAATAGGATGCTCTTGTCCTTTATTGCGAAGTGACTGCATTTTTTCTGCACCGGTGGCGAACTCATTAATAAATTCTTTCGCAAATTCACCGGCTTGAATTTCAGACAAAATTTTCTTCATCTCAGCTTTGGTTTCATCTGTCACAATACGTGGTCCGCGTGTCAAATCACCATATTCCGCAGTGTTAGAAATTGAATAACGCATATTGGCGATACCACCTTCATACATCAAATCTACAATTAGCTTTAACTCATGTAGACATTCGAAATATGCCATTTCAGGTGCATAGCCCGCCTCTGTCAACGTTTCAAATCCTGCCTGAACTAATGCTGTTGCACCGCCACATAACACAGCCTGTTCTCCAAATAAATCTGTTTCAGTTTCTTCTTTAAAAGTGGTCTCAATAATCCCAGCACGACCACCGCCATTGGCAGAGGCATATGAAATAGCGGTTTCTTTAGCTTTACCAGATGAGTCTTGAGACACCGCAATTAATGTTGGAACACCGCCACCTTGAGTGTAAGTTGAACGAACCAAATGACCTGGGCCTTTAGGCGCTATCATAATTACATCTAAGTCTTCACGTGGCTCGATGCCTTTAAAATGTATATTAAATCCATGCGCAAAGGCTAAGGTTGCCCCATGCTTAATATTTGGTTCAATTGACTCTTTATATAAAGCAGCTTGATGTTCATCTGGCGCTAAAACCATAACAATATCAGACGAGCTCACCGCCTCTTCAATAGATTGCGCAGTAATACCTGCATTTTTAGCTTTAGCGTATGAGGATGATCCTTCACGCAAACCAACGACAACTTTTACACCTGAATCTTGCAAGTTATTTGCATGTGCATGACCTTGCGAACCATAACCTATAATGGCAACTTGCTTACCCTTAATTACTGAAAGATCTGCGTCTTTATCATAAAAAATATTCATGCTTATTCTCCGTTTACTAAGCCGTCAAAAGTCTACTTAATATCAATTACCGCATAGACTCTAATTTTAAAATTTGTTTACCTGTAGCGATTCCAAGCGCGCCTGAACGCACAAGCTCAAAAACAATTTCTACTGGTGCTACTTGAATTGCTCGATCAAGCTTTTCTGCAACCCCAGTAATCTCAACAATAATTGCATCATTTGATTCACTCACTACTCGACCTTTAAATTCAGTTATTAACGTTTCGATAACACTTTTTGCAGCTTCATTATCATGCAACTTTAACAATAACACCTCGCGCTCAATATGCTCATCTGCTGTTAGGTCAATCACTTTCACCACATCTACCAATTTATTCAATTGATTAACAATCTGCGATATAACCTCATTACTACCTTCTGTAGTTACAGTGATTCGTGAAACAGTAGCATCATCGGTGGGCGCTACCGTTAACGATTCAATATTATAGCCACGTGCAGAAAAAAGGCCTGACACTCTGGATAGAGCACCGGCTTCATTTTCTAATAATATGGAAATAATATGTCGCATTGAGTTATTACTGTTTTATGTTTTTATTATCGATAAAAAAATATGCTCCAGCTAATTAGCAAGAGCATATTAATTTAGTTAAATTCGAAGCGAGTAACTATGATTATCTAGTTATGACTAGACCGCCACAACCGTCTTATTAAATATTGTATAGCTATTATATTACTTCTTCTTTATGTGGAAATAAAATTTTCCATCATCTTCCTTAGAATCTAAAAGATCATTTCCAGTTTGCTTAGCAAATGCTTCAAAATCTTTAACTGCACCAGGATCAGTAGCAATAATATGTAACACTTTGCCAGTCTCCATACCAGATAATGCTTTTTTAGCACGTAGAATTGGTAACGGGCAATTTAAGCCACATGCATCTAACTCTTGATCAAACTCAGACATCTTACAAAACTCCTTATTAATTCGTTCATAATAGTAGCCTATGGACGCTTCAGCCCAAAGCTACAAATAATATTATAATATCATTATATTTTAATATGTGGGTTGTTGACAATCATACAACCCTTATTTAAATATGGTTATATATATAAATCAGTATCTGACTAAAAAACGTTACAATAATGTAAACGAATTGGTGATGAGCCAGTCATATAAATATGCATAACCTTCAAACTTGGTTTTTCAACGTATCACTAGTTATTAAGCGCACTCTATATGCTTTATGTAGCATGATAGTAGTTGCGGCTTCACAAGTTTCTATCGCTGATAACAATTTGCCAGATATTAGCGGGCCAGCCGGTGCAGAACTCAGTATTTCAAAAGAAATTGAGCTAGGGCAAATACTTATATCCCAAGTGCGTGGTCATCTTCCCGTCTCAAATGACCCAGAACTCACTCAATATATACACTCTCTGGGCACACGTATTACTTCAGCAGGTATTAATTCAAATTTTCCATTCACATTTATATTAGTTAACAACTCCGATATCAATGCATTTGCCTTACCGGGCGGCATTGTTGCTATTAATACTGGACTGTTAACCTTAAGCGAAAAAGAGAGCGAAGTAGCCAGTGTATTTGCGCATGAGATTGCTCATGTAACACAACGCCATATCGCGCGAAATTTTGCGAATGCTAAATCATTTAGTGTGATCTCTGCCCTCACCTTATTAGGTTCTATTCTAGCTGTTGCCTATGGAGGTGGTGAATTAGGACAAGCCGCTCTCATCACTACACAGTCAGGCTTACAAGAAAGACAGCTTGCCTATTCACGCAGTTTTGAGCAAGAAGCCGACCGTGTAGGGATGCAATTTTTAGTCAATGCAAATATCGATCCCCAGGGCATGCCAGCATTTTTCGAACGATTAAATAAGCATACCCAGTTAAACCGTGGTCAAATTCCTGAATTCTTAAGTTCTCACCCCCTCACTTCAAACCGAATCAGTGAATCCAAATCACGCGCGAATCAATATAGTGGCTCATTCACATCTAACACTATACATTTTGATTATGCAAAAGCGCGTGCCATAGCCATCACTAACAGTCCTAGCCAATTAGTCGATTTTTTTAGAAAGAAAAACAAAGTGCCTGGAAGCTTAAGTGAAACTGAAACTTATACTTACGCATTGAGCTTGAGCCGCATTGGTAGAAATCAGCAAGCATTGCAACAGCTAAAGTTGATATCATTAAATGCAGACAATGAGTTAACGATTAAATTAGCTAAAGCTCAAATTCAGATTGTTGATGGACAATATGTGCAAGCAGAGAAATTGTTAAAATCTTTAGAACAGATTTACCCAAGCAACACTAGTATAAAATATTATTTAGCAACTGCATTATCTGAGAATGGCAACCCTCAACTTGCTTTACAAAAGCTAGATCAAGTCAACAATACTCAACCCAACAATCCCATATTTGATAAATTAAAAGCCAAAACTGCTAGCAAAGCAAATCTTGCCTGGCGTAGTCATGAATCATTGAGCGACTATTATGCTGCGCATGGACAATATGGCACCGCTATGGAACAGATACAATTATCTCTGCGTGCAAGCGGTATCGATAGTAATTCTAAAGCTAGGATTGAAGCTAAAAAAGAGCAATTACGTGAAGCACGCAAGAGACGTGATAACTTTAAGTAACTATTATTTTTTAGTAATACGCTCTAGCAGATTGCAAACTATTTAGTAATTCATGATGCTGTTGTTGCAACTGAGCACCTAATGTAGACATTTGGTGAGCAACATCATCTACTTCTTTCACTTCTTTAGAAGTTGCAGTAGTTGTCTTAACTTTACAGTGCAAATATTGATATTTTTTTAACAAGTAATTGTTATATAAGATACCGTCGAGAAATGCTTTTGTCTCTGTATAAAAACTTCGAATCGCAATACGCTCTTCTTTATTAGGCAAATTATTTATTTGAGATGTGTCACTTGCAAACTTTTTATACACATCTTCTGCACCACTCCAAAAAATAAATAAGCCATTCTCCGCTTTACTTTGATCTAACTTAGTCGATATATCATTGCGATAAGATTGTAGAAATATTTCTATATCTTGTTTATAGCTTTCACGAAGATCGTTAATACGTTTTAGTTCTTCTCTATTTCTATCTCTGTGTTTTCTGGCAATCAGAATATTGTTACGCATTTTTCGCGCGACATTAAATCCCCACAGTAATAGCAACAGAATTGCGATAATCGCAATACCAATATTTAAATTCGATATAGATAAGATCGAGTCTATTATTTGCATGACTCTTATGCCTCCAACTCCAATGGAAGACATAGAAATAACAGAGAAAACTATTTGATATTCACAAATAGTGCTGAGCGGTATAATTAAAACGATGAATGGTCAACTTACCATAAGACTAGTCTATAACTTTCTGATTGTTAATGACTTAGTATTTTAGTTAAATTTTAAGTATTAGCACGATTTGCGATAATATCATCCACAACCGAGGGATCTGCCAAGGTAGAGGTATCACCAAGGTTATCAATTTCATTCTCGGCTACTTTCCTTAATATACGTCGCATAATTTTTCCTGAACGTGTTTTAGGTAGGCCTGGTGCCCATTGAATAATATCCGGTTTAGCAAAAGGTCCGATTTCTTTACGCACTAGCTGAACCAACTCTTCTTTTAATGCATCACTTGTTTCTATTCCTGACATAGGTGTTACATATGCATAGATACCTTGACCTTTAATATCATGCGGATAACCCACAACTGCGGCTTCGGCTATTTTTCCATGTAGTACTAATGCACTTTCCACTTCTGCAGTACCCAAGCGATGACCTGAAATATTTAATACATCGTCAACACGTCCAGTAATCCAATAGTAACCCTCTGCATCACGCTTACATCCATCACCACTAAAATACATTCCTGGGTATTGTGAAAAATAAGTTTCAATAAAACGCTTGTGATCACCATACACAGAACGCATTTGTCCTGGCCAAGGATGTTTCATCACTAAATTACCCTGACACTCACCTTCAAGTTCATTACCATTTTCATCAACAATAGCCGGTTGAATACCAAAAAATGGTTTACATGCTGAGCCAGGTTTTAGATCCGTTGCACCAGGCAATGGTGTAATCAAATGTCCACCCGTTTCTGTTTGCCACCAGGTATCCACAATAGGACAGCGCGATTCACCTACGACTTGGTAGTACCATTCCCATGCTTCCGGATTTATTGGTTCACCCACTGTTCCCAATAAACGTAAACTTTTACGATTGGTTTTTTTCACTACATCATCACCCAAACTCATCAACGCACGAATAGCGGTAGGTGCGGTATAGAAAGTAGCAACATTATGTTTATCACATACTTGCCAAAAACGGCTGCCATCAGGATAGTTAGGCACACCCTCAAACATTACTGTAATTGCGCCATTACAAAGTGGGCCATACAAAATATATGTATGCCCAGTGACCCAACCTACATCTGCCGTACACCAATAGACTTCACCATCTTTATAATCAAAGACATATTGATGTGTAATCGCAGCATATAAAAGATAGCCGCCCGTTGTATGTAAAACACCTTTTGGTTTACCTGTTGAACCTGAAGTGTATAAAATAAACATTGGATCTTCTGCATCCATATGTTCAGGTTCACACTCAGCACTTACATTACTTATTTGATCGTGATACCAACAATCACGAGAGTCGTGCCAATCTATATTCCCACCTGTACGCTTGACTACCAATACTGTACTTACATTTGGACATTGCTCCAACGCTTTATCCGTATTCGCCTTCAATGGAATAGGCTTGCCACCTCTCACACCCTCGTCTGCCGTAATCACAGTTTGACAATCAGAATCTAAAATTCGATCACGCAATGAATCTGGGGAGAAACCTCCAAAGACTACTGAATGCACCGCCCCTATCCGTGTACATGCCAACATGGCATATGCTGCTTCGGGAATCATCGGCATATATATACATACTCGATCTCCTTTTTTAACACCGCGTGACTTTAAAACATTGGATAGCTTACAAACTTCTTGATGTAAATCTTTATACGTGATCTTCTTATCGTCACTTGGGTCATCACCTTCCCAGATAATTGCAGTTTGATCTCCACGAGCGGCTAAATGTCGGTCAATACAGTTATATGAAACATTTAAACTTGCCCCTTCAAACCATTTAATGTGGCCTTTGTGATAATCCCAATCTAACACTCTGTCCCATTTTTTATACCAACTCACAAACTGTCCGGCTTGTTCTGCCCAGAACCCTTGTGGATCATCAATAGACTCTTGATACATCTGCTTATATTTTTCTGCATCGATATGCGCAGCAGAAGCGACATTAGTAGGAACAGGATAGACTTTAGATTCAGACATAAGATGCCTCATAAAATTGGCTTTTTTATAATGAGTTCAAAGATAGATAAAGTGATTAAGACAAGCAAGGGCACTGTTCTAAAACTACACAATAAACCTATAAAACAATAGTTTTTATAGTGTTTTAAGATAAAATTTTTTCAAATTTTAGTAACACTTATTTATTGGAGTGAGAGATAATATTCTCGCAAGCTTCCATTCTAACAAAATAAAAATCAAGGAGCTGACTATGACGGAGGAAAGTAAAGCAAAGATTTTAAAAATCTTTCTAATTGTTACAGGAATCTTTTTTGTTATTGGTATCTACCCAATGATGAACCATATTGCACCTGAAAGCTGGGGCTGGACACCCAGACAAAGTGAATATGAAGAGATGATTATCATCATTTATGCAACATTAGGTGTTTTTTTAATTCTTGCTGCAAAAAACCCAAGTGCTCACCGAAGCCTGCTCTGGTTTACGGTGTGGTCCAGTATCACCCATGGCGGCCTCATGGCTTACCAAGCCATTACCAGTGAAGGAGGCCATGAGCATGCTAATTTATTTGGTGATGTACCTGCGCTATTTGCGGTGGCAATAGTGTTGTGGTTTTTAATGCCCAAGCGAGTTTAATAACTATTAAATATTCGTTGCGACAAGGATGTTGTAACGAATAGCATATTATTCTTTTATTCACTTAACATAAATTATAGCTTTTGCGATCTAAAGACAATATATGACAGATAGTTTCTAGCACGCATATCATGCCACTCAAATATTAATTGAGTGCTTAGTGAATATAGAAACATTGCCTTACCCGATCATTCCTTCTGTCTTAATAAACGCAATAATGTCTTCTAATCCTTCTTGTGCTTTTAAATTAGCAAACACAAACGGTCGGTCTCCGCGCATTTTTTTAGCATCTCGATCCATTACTTCTAACGATGCACCC
>CALAJL010000115.1 GCA_937922735.1 uncultured Gammaproteobacteria bacterium
TTGGCGCACCACTTTTGTTGCGTAAATTATTTCGCGCCAATAGCACATTTAAAAAAATAGGTTTAGTGTTATTGCTAGTTATAGGTGCTATATGGCTTTTTATTCAGTATCCCTTTAGCTTAACGCAACCCGATCTCGGTACTCATTATCCAAATGACTCGTTGCCAGAAAAGGTTGCTCTGTCTGACATTCGTTCTCTTTACGATGCTCAGCGATCTGGAGTTATGGTTTCAACAGTGGCACATGTTACACGAATTCTAAAAGATGATAATGATGGTTCTCGTCACCAGCGTTTTATAATTAAAACACCTGATGGACTTAGCATTTTAGTGGCTCATAATATTGATCTCGCGCCTCGCGTGCCGTTAGCTGAAAATGACCAAGTATCAATATATGGCCAATATGAATGGAATAATAAGGGGGGCGTATTACATTGGACTCATCATGACCCGAACAAACGTCATCCAGGTGGATGGATTATTTATCAAGGCCAAAAATACGAATAAGACTATACGAAAAGTTTAATTATCTAATTTGAAGCAGTGCTGCTTTTCGCTACATAATTTGCATAGCGTTTTAATACTTTTTTAACATAGCCTTTGGTTTCTGCGTAGGGTGGGATGCCACCGTACTTCTCTACTGCACCTGGACCAGCATTGTATGCTGCAAGGGCTAATTCTGTATTGTCATTAAATCGTTTTAGCATTTGGCTAAAGTATTTTATTCCGCCACGAATATTTTGATTAGAGTCAAAGGAATCTTTAACACCAAGTTCTTTTGCAGTGGCCGGCATAAGTTGCATTAGCCCCCGTGCGCCGACAGATGAGACCGCTTTTTTGTCAAAACATGATTCCGTAGCAATAATTGCTTTAACAAGTTTGGGATCTACTTCGTATGCAATGGAATACGCTTCAATGGCATCTTTATAGCTGTTAGCTCGTTTTTCTAGTTTGGATGAAGTCATATTTTTGCAAGACACCACAGCAGTAGGTCTGCCAATGGTAGCCATCAGAGTGTATTTCTCTTGTGGCATTTTTCGATCGGTTATCCAGCTAGTGCCATCATTTTCTTTGTATACATAAAATTCAGCTTGGATATGAAACGGTAATATACTCAGAGATAAGCAAATACACAGCGCAATTTTTTTTATGTGTTTGGCTAGCAATATGTCGGCTTGGTTATTCATATGTACGAAATAGAAGGATTGGTTATGATTGTATCGAATTGGTAATTTATAAAAATCCACTCCATGCTATGAATATTACCATTTATCTCGTTGCATACTATTCTGTAGCCGGAAAATTTTGAAGTTAATTGATCAATTAGGTATTTGAATAAAATATAATGGCCAATACCTTAGGTAGCGATATGGATAGAAATGCATTACTTGAGCTCTTAGACGAGAAAAAAATACGTGAGTATTTAGATGCCAATGGGTTAGGTAGTATAAGAAATGTTGATATTTTTTCTAGTATCTCATCTACTAATGACTATTTGCTGGAGAGTGCGTTTGCGAGCAAGCAAGTTTCTGTGTGCCTATCCGAACATCAAACCAGAGGTCGAGGTCGGTATGGTCATCAATGGGTATCTCCCAATGCAGCTAATCTGTACATATCCATGTCTTGGCCATTTAAGGTTTGGAAACAAGAATATGAGACGCTAAGTCTTTGGTTGTTAATTTCGATAGCGGAATTGTTAGAACGGTATAATTGCAGCAATATACAGCTGAAGTGGCCTAATGACCTGTGTGTTAATAAAAAAAAATTAGCTGGAGTATTGATTGAGAGAAAGGTCAATGAACAGAAAAATGTATTTATTATAGGAGTAGGACTAAATGTGGCAATGTCCTTGCATAATAATGTGAAGATTGATGCCCCTTGGATAGACTTGCTATCCATCAAATCTGATTGGGGACTTACTAGGAATGAACTTGCTGCTAATGTTATATCTTCTTTTTATAATGTCTTGGTAGGCTTAGAAGAGAATCAGTTGGTAGACTTGCGTGCAAGATGGCAAACATATGACATATTGCTAAATAATAGAATTGAATTTCTTAATGAAGGTAAAGTTAAATTAGGGATTGTTAAAGGGATTGATGATTTGGGTAACATCGCGTTGAATCTTGATGGAGAGCTTGTGCATATGCATAGTGCGTATATAAGCGAAATTAAAATTATTGGAAATATATAGTGAATTTATTAGTAGACCTTGGGAATAGTTGTTGCAAGTTTGCTGTTGAAGATGAAGGCAAGATAGAAAAATATCAATCAGAAAAATACGGGCCATTTGGGAAGCTCTATTCTGTAAAGTCTTTATGTGGTCAATTCAGAGATGCAAAAGCTATTGTCATTAGCTCAGTCTTAAGTGCTGAGATGAATGCTCAGATTAAAGATACATTGAGATCAGATGACGTAAAAAATATTTATTTTCTAGACCCCGTGACAAATAGTTTTGGTATTGAACTTGTGTATGCAGATCCAAGTACTTTAGGCGCAGACCGATTAGCCGCGTTGATTGGTGCAAAACATAAATATATTGGGAAAAGCTGTATTGTAGATATTGGCACGGCAGTAACGATAGATGCGTTAGATGTTCACGGAGTGCATAAAGGAGGTGTGATTTTTCCTGGAATACTAAGTATGGAGAAAACTTTGCTCAATAGTACGAAAATCGATACAGCTCAAACCGCTGCGGTTGAATTTGATGTGTTGGCCAAATCTACTGAGAATGCTATACATTCTGGGTGTATGAGTGCTTTGGTGGGTGGGGTTGAATATGTGATAAAGAGCATGTCGTCCAATTGCGATGGTTTTGATCAAGTAGTATTAACAGGTGGAGATGCTGAATTGCTCAAGCCTTATCTATCTTTACCTGTGACTATAGATGACACATTGGTGTTAGACGGTTTAACATTTGTTTCACGAAATATTTGATGTTATTGGTAAATGGAATCAACGAGTAGAATAATCAAGTGAATTAAATATGCGATCTTTATTTATGCTTTTATTGGTAATTAACTTGAGTTACCTGATTTGGGGTGTAGCCTTCTCAGATAAAAGCGCAGTCCCTGAGGTGGTATCACAACCACAAGGTAAGCAGTCACTAATGCTGCTAAGTGAGCAACTCAAATATAATCCTAATGAGGTCAGTGAGCAGGCATCAGTCAAAAAAGAAAATATTGCTAAGGTAAATACATTTGAAGACAAAAATATGTCCCCATCGATAGGGCCGGCAAAGACATGTTATTCACTGGGCCCAATTTTGGAAGAGCAGGATAAAGTAAAGTTAGAGAAAAGCTTACTGAAAAATGGATTCAAATCTAACCATAAGGCTATTACTGACAAAGAGCCTAAGTCATATTGGGTATATTTTCCTGCTGAAAAGACATTGACAGATGCAAGAGCAGTGGTAGATCAGCTAAAGGCTGCCAAGGTTAGAGATTATCAAATTATTCGCAAAGGAAAATTCACTAATGCCATTTCTTTGGGATTATATAATGGTTACAGTCGTGCAAAAATTAGAGTAAGGAATCTAAAAAAGCTGGGTTTCAATCCAAAAGTTCAGACTCGATACAAACAAGTAACGCGACACTGGTTAGATTTTCAAGAGACTGACGTAAAGCGCTTGAACACAAGCATCTGGGATAAGATACAAAAAGATAATCCATTGCAGAAATTAGCGAGACCTTGTACTGATCTAATGCTTGATGATGTACCTAACAAAAAAAGTAAATCGTCAAAGAAAGGTTGAAAAGAAGATTTTAATAAAAGAGTAGAGAAGTCAATTGGCTATGGTTGATGAGATTGCATTTTGCTAGTGTTGAAACTCTTTATGTGATTTGACCTAGTGTTATGTAACAAAATTATTTCAATTAACTTTGTTACACAGAAGAATTCGTGGTTGGTTTAATAGCAATTTTATAATGCCTCCAGTTTGCGAATATTGCACTTGTCATAAAGATCTATTTTAGAATCTCATTTTTTTTATGCTTGTCAGCAGTAAGAAGTGGGAATGT
>CALAJL010000116.1 GCA_937922735.1 uncultured Gammaproteobacteria bacterium
ATCAATCCGTACTACCGATGGCCTGAATTTATCTACTAGTCAGCGGGAATGAGAATTTAAGCCAACAAATGTTCCGCCATTTTGCTCACATAAGGCTCTCATTAAGGTAGCAAACCTTACACCTGTTGCTTGTTCACTGGCCGGTCGACTAAATTGAATAGGAAAACCAACAGCATGTATGCGTACACGTCGATTACCTTTTTTGTTTTTTGGGTTTAATCTACTTACTTCACGAAGCACAGATTGTATCGATGGCCCGGTAAATTCATCTCCAAATACATATAAGCTTATTTTTTTATTTTTAGAGTAGAACGTATTAATTGCCGCGGTTATTCCTTCAACTGGGCTACTGTTACTAAAAGCCTGCCATTTAGTTAATCGTTTAATGATGGCTTTTCTACGTGCAGGTGTGTCTGGTATCCACTTTCCTGCATACTGAGTAAACATGTACTCACCCATATCATTCATGATTTGTATGCCTTTAACCTTGGGATAGATATCGAGTACCTCTGATAGTTTTTGTACTACAGACCCCCAGCCATGATTGAACATGCTGCCTGATGTATCAATAATGAAAATGATATATTCACTATCTACCGGTATTCCGCCGACAGTGTTATCGAGCTCACTCCTGGGAATACGTGCACGTTCTTGTAGGCGAAGCATCTCCTCACTTAAATCTTGTTTAGCTATGGCTAGCTGTTGTTCAATTTTATTTTGAACCGTAGCGCTGTCTTTTGATGCAGAGAATTTTCCTAAGATTGATGATAAATCACCTTTCAATAGTGCGATCTTTTCTACTTCATTATCAACTTGTTGTTTTTTGCTAACTAATTCTCTATTTAATATATGAGTTTCTCCTCTTATCTCAAATAATTCTTCTTGTAGTTTTGATACTACATTTTCAAGATCCTCGGTATATTCTTCGAATATTATAGGTTCAGCTGTTTTAGAAAGTACGAGTAATAATATAATTGCACCAAAACCACAACACACACAGTCCAGAAAGGACAAGCTGAAAATATCAATATTTCTTCTGCGTTTCACGACTTAACTATTCTGCACTTTAGATTATAAAAAGCTTATGGCCAATCTTTAGATGGGCTGAAAAAAGCACCATTAGTATATTGGGCTAATTTCCAAAATTCACTAGAGGCTTCTGGGTCACCTTCCATATGGAACAAAATTATATTTACCGGAATACCTCCCGGTAATTGTTCTAAGGCATTGCGATAATGTTTTTTTCGTTGTTTGGCGCTAACGGTATTACCAAAATTCGTTGAAGAACTTTTTGTAGGTAAGCCATCAGTTAACAAATAAATATTATCAGGCGGTGGTGAAAGCTTATTTATACTTGCAAATGCTTTATATAAGTTAGTACCTTTTTCTGGTGCAGTATTAAATAAGTTTGTAAGAGCATTATTCAAGTGCTTACCATTTGAGCCATCTAACCACTGACTGCTACTTTCTTTATAGCTTGTAGAAACTGTTTCGTTAAAGCTATAAATCTGAAACTGACTGGTTGATGGTATCCGGGTAGTAATCCAGTCAACGGTATAGAGTACCTGTTGCCATTTAGCAGCTTTAACCCTTTCATTTGGTGGTAGATTACGGAAACGTAATACATTAATAATTCTATCAGCTAACATGCTTGCAGAGCTGTCAACCAAAATCAAAATTCGTTCGCCACCCATTTTTAATCCAGTAAGATACTGACGCTGACCTAGTCCTGAGAATTCTCTTAAACGATCACCTTCTAACTGTGCTTCAGCCCCTCCTTCTAGACGATTACTTTCTTCCTCGATTGATTTTAAATCTGCTTTTAGAGACTCGATACTCTTTAACTTAGCTAGAGTATCTTTGTCTAATCTCGCCAGTTGAATCTTTTCTTTTTTAATCTTCTCAATAACTTCGTGTGTTTGCCCTTTAGTTTCAGTTAACTCATCATTTACTTCTTGCATAGAGTTATTGAGCTCAACTAAGTATTTTTTGGCATCTAATATTTCAATATCTAACTTTCTTACTTCGCCAGTGATGTCGTAATTAATTTTTTCTCTTCTTTCAAATGTATTTGCATTGATTATCATAAAAAATAATATAACCGCACCAAATCCACAAAACATTACATCTAAAAATGCCAGGCTGAATGCATTGGTACTCCTATTCTTCATGATCAACTACTTTTATGAACTGTATATTTGTTGTATGCCCTAATATTTTTAAAGAGTCATTTATATTCACGATAGTAGAATGTTCTAATTTACATTCATTTAGAATAACGTCTTGATCATCATAAGTTTTTATCATTACACTCAGATTATCTATATAAATTCTACATAAACTATTCGAGTTTTTTTTGTGCAGTATTTGAGGTTCTGAATTAGGAGCACGTGAAATATATAGATCCTGCTGTAGTGAATGCGCATAACCATTAAGTAGAGCATGCGTTGGGATACTGGAAAGATTAGACAGTTTCCCAGAACTGAATGTTAAGATGGGGATGTCATCGATTTCCTGCCAAGGCAATGCGTTGACAAAATGCACTTGATCGCCTTTTGTGATTTGATTTTTATATAAAATAGCTTGCCTGCTTAAACTTAATTCATTTTGTTGAATAACTGCGCAGCCAGGTAAATTTATTAAGTAATCATGTAAGCCAAACGCTTGTCTACACGACTCACTACAATATATAGCGATATTATTATGATGATGAAATAATAAATTTAAGTGAGCAGCAAGATCTTCAAATAACTTTTTATTAGCGTTGTTTACTAAGCTATTGTCACATTTTATTGAGAAATTATTCTCTCCAGTACTTAACTTACACTCAATAACATCTATTTCATTTAGCCTTGCAAGCCAAAGCGGCAGTTTGTCGAAAAACTGCTGTTCATCTTCTGCATTATGTAATGGGTCAAAACGGGTTTCTGAAATGAATTTTTTTGCGATACTATTCGCAGCATTATGAATAAATTTGTCCAAGCCATAGTTTATTATCCGGCTGGGCTGTTCAAGTGATACTTCCTGCTTACTTTGTTTTAGTTCTGTTAGTACAAGCTGTTGTTGCTGTAGATCTATAAATACTACCTCACAATCATGAATTGGATGCTGCAGCGCCAATGATGCATTACAAACAATACCAGTGACTTTTATACTAAGTTTATTACATATACCTAAGAGCAAGCCAAGCTCATTTTTATTAAATGTTACAGGGGTGATTAAAATTACTGATTGATCAGAGCCTTCTGCTAATTTCCATACATATTCTAAATGACGATAAGCAATTTCAGCATTACTGATTACATGTTTCGTATTGCTATTTTCTGTAAGTTGACCCCAGAATAATGTACTGCTCTCACGTGGTCGTAAATGAGCAAAATGCTCGGCTTGTTCGCCTACTGTAATTGACTTGTCTGATTCAATCAGTGCATAACTTTTGCTATCAGCTAGTATGTTTGTGCCATCACTAATACGTACGCCGCTACCGTAGAGATCGATTACAATCATTGACTCAATAGTAGACAAAGTAAACTACTCTAGTTAACTTGAAGATGTTGAATCAGATTATTATTACAGTAATTTTGCGCGTCTAATATATAACGCTCTTGAAGAAGTTGTAATTGATGAACGATAAACATCAATACAATACTGATGCATAATGCTATCAATGTAGAATTAAATGCTACACCTAGACTTTCCGTTACACCTGAGATGTCGCCTTCAACGGCCTTATGTGCCTGACCCAATGCATCACCTATTCCACGGACCGTTCCTAAAAATCCAATGGATGGAATTGCCCAAGTAATGTAACGAATGATAGATAACTCTGAATCTAGACGCTCAGCTTCTGATTCACATACGGTTGAAGCGGCTGAAGAAACATCTTGGATGTTCTCGGTCGAGCTAAAGCGATGTATTGCGATGCTTAACGCTCTTGGCAGTAAATATGTTTGTTCTTCATCAGGAAGTGTTTGTATTTGTCTTGTTAATTCACGCGAGTCTTGCGGTAAAAATTTAATCCCTTCTTTAGCATGTAAAATATCTCTATCTAATAAGCTGCGTTCTTTATATAAGGCAGCACCTTTATATGCCATTATAAAAATTGACCAAAACATCAGGATGAAACAGGCTTCTTGTTCATAATCACGTATTAATACATATATGGATCTTTTCGTTACGTAGTCTTTATCAGCTTGAAGATAAGCTGCTTGTTGTTCTAGTTCCGCCTGTGCGTTGGGACGAATAATTGTTACATATGCTGCATGAACAACAATAATGATGATCAACAAGCTAAAAACTTGATATACAAATTCGAAAGGAAAGTTCTTTTTCATTTTAATAAGCTAATTTTAAATATCATTTGGGAAAGCAACTGCTTTATCTGCAGAAACTTCTTCGGATGGGATAAATTCTTCAAGAGTCTTAACTTGAGCGCGTTTGCCAATACCTGGTTTTGTAGTTTTAGTTTTTTCATTTTCTTTATTATCAGTTTGAGTGCTTTCATCTTCTGCAAGCACTACTACCGAGGAAGATAAAAGTACTAGTATTATTGATATATAACGTAAATGCATAATGGTATTAGTCTATGTACTTGGCGATTCGAAATCCAACATCAATTCGTTTGCCATTATCGCGGTCGCGGTAACTTAGTCTAGTGCTACTTAAATCACCACGCATCCATGATGCACCACGAATGACATGCTTGTTATCGATCGCTTGGCCTACGACTGGCCCACTTGGATCTTTATATACTTCATCACTTAAGCTAGGGTAAATACTATGATAGTCGTGTGTCCATTCCGCAACATTGCCACCCATATCATAAATGCCAAAATAATTTGCTTCAAAGCTGCCCACTGGAGATGATGTTACAAAATCATCATTATATTCAGTCAGTATCGGGTCTAATAATTCTGCAGCGGACTGATCGGCATAGTTACCTGAAATTTGAGTAGGAGGAAAGTTGTTGCCCCACTCATAGCGATTCATGCTGTTGCTACTCTGGATCCGCGCAACCCATTCCCATTCGCTTTCCGTCAGTAACCGATAGCCATTAGGTATAGGATTTTTGGCAACTAGAATTCCATTTTCTTCGCGATATACTTTCTTTAGCCCATCTTTTTCACTTAGCCAATTACAATAAGCAGCCGCTTCATCCCAAGTTATATTAGTTACTGGTAAGTTACTTGCAGATAAGTCATGCCCTTTATAAGAACCACTATTATGTGAGCGGTTAAATGCTGAAAACTGTTGGTTATTGACTTCATGGATGCCAACATAGAAAGGCCTTACAAGTTCGACTGAATGTAAGGCTTCGTTAGAACGCCTACCTTGTTCACGTCGTGGTGCTCCCATCTGAAATCTGCCACCAAAAATTAATTTTAATTCATGACCTTCTGATGTGCGAATGGTGTTGGGCTTGCTAACATTTGCTGTATTTACGATACGTGAAAGTCCGATATCAAGCACTTGGGGTGTGTTGGGTTCAGGTGAAATCATTTTTTCATACACTTCATAGCCTGACTTTCTGATTTCTAAGCGATGACTGGCACTAGGTAAAGATAACTTAACATTACCACTGCCAACGAATTTTCCATTGATAAAAACTTCAGCATCTGATGGTTCTACATTTAATACCACTGTGCCTAATATAGCTTCTAATGTTGCTGAGATATTTTGTTGTTGTCCTGGGCTTAGTTTTACGACTTGTTGATTAGAACGATAGCCAGGCTTAGAAAGCATGATGGTGTGTTCAATATTTGGATTTAAACGCAGTGTAAACGGCGTAACACCTTGTTGCTCACCTGAAATCGTTACGGTTGCCTTGGTGGGTGTACTCGTCACAACTAAATGACTAGGGCTAGTAAATAGTTCTGCGATCGGGAGATTAAATGGTTCACTAGCATCAACCGAAAAGTCTTTTATATATGGCATAAATTCTTTGTGACGCAAATCTAGACTATATGGACCAGATTCAAGTTCTAAAGTTTGTGGTGTTACACCTTTACTTTCGCCATTCAACCAAATCTCTGCTCCTGATGGTTTGGAGTCTATGAGTACATCCACCCAATCTGGTAATAACTCTATATCAAGTTGTTGCTGTACATCTTTTCCTTCAATTACTATTTGTGTTGTATAAGGTTGGTATCGCTCTGCTCTAGCCTCTAAGACGTATGCGCCTGCAGCGAGCTCAATATTATTAGTTGGTGTACGGCCAACATCTTTTCCATCAATCACAATGGTGATTTGATCAATGGGTTGGCTAGTTACGTTTAAATAGCCAGGTTTTTTATCCATTGTAAAAGATAAGGTTTGGGATTGATGCTTGGTTACATTGATCTCCTGTCGTAATGTTTTATAGCCAGTTTTATCAACTTGGATTAAGTATTTTCCTGGTTGCACTAAATAACGGCCACGAACTTTTATCGGCCAAATTTTCCCATGAACCGCTATTCGATCAGGAGCTGGTTCGATTTCAATTAATAAAGTTTTAGCGGTGAAAATATAAGCAAGCACAACAGCTAATATGCCAAACAATAATAATCCAACGAACGAAAAGAGCCGGCCTATACGCTTGTTAGACTGTTTTTTAACTATAGGCTCAATAGGAATAATTGGTTCAATTAATTCACCATCAGATGCTATGGCTTCGGTTCTGGAGACTAGATGAGAGTCATCTTCATATAATGATATAGAAAGCGTATTACCAATTAATTCACAGTGAAAAGCAGAGTCTTCAATTTCTAATATGTCATCATGCTGTATTTCTTGCTGCCCAGATACATTTTCACTATTTATGCGAATTCTGAATGTAGATTCTTCTGTATCTATATATGCACGATTAACAATGATGATTAAAAATGCTGGGTCTTTAGAAGACTTTGAAGAACTAGTATTTCCTTCAATTTCGATGTCAGCATTGGTATGAAAGCCAATCGACAAAGGAAAGTCGGCGTGAGTATAAAACCGCGGGCCTTTGCGATCACTTATGCAGACTTGTTCTATCATTTTTGTTTTTTATAAAAATAATTTTATTTAGATGTGAATTGATCAAATTGGTTCATCACAGAGAACGGATATGGTTTTATCAGTCATCTCATTTGACACGATAAATGTTTTCCTGATATCTCGATAACCAGGTCTTGAGCCTACTATGGTGTATTTGCCCATTTTAAGCTCAAGTTTTCGTTGCTCAAATCTTCCGAATTTGCCGACCTTGAATATTGCAATGTTTGTTAAGTTGTCGGATTGTATAGTGATAGCAATTGGTTGTTGAGCAAGCTGTATTAAGCTATTTAATGTAATAACACCTTGTTCAATTTTAGTGCCAGGATTTTCAAGAGTGGAGATATTGCTTAGTAATTGACTGGCTTCTTTAGCGACTGATTCTGAACCCAATCTCATCTTGTTCTTAATATGATCATCAAGTTTGGTCAGTATATCTTCACGTTCTCGGTTACGCTCCAGTCCTAACTGTGCAGAAGATAACTTTGGAGAAAGTATTAAAATTTGTTGATAACTCTCCGCAGCATTGCTCCAGTCCTCAATTTTTTCAAAATACTCGGCTTCAGCCATCAATGCTGATAGTTTTTCTTTAAAAACGATTTGTTCTATTAAATTTAGCCCTTGTTTTGGTTTGGCTGAATGTGGAAACAATTTTTGTGCACTGTTAAAAGCAGTTCTGGCATCATTGAATTGACGTAACTTTAGAGATGCATAGCCTTGATTTATGAGTTTAGTAAATTCAATTTTATTTATTCGATTATTTACTCGAGCCAAAGCTGATTCAGCCTCTGAAGATAGCGGGTCTAATTCTGTAGCTTGTAGATATATTTTGTTTGCATCATTAAATCGATTCGATGCCTCAAATTTCCCACCTTGTTCTAGCAGGGTATATAACTCTTCTATAGTTTCAGACCGTTTTAATCCATTTATTGCTTGTTGATTTTCTGGATCAATTGTTCTTGCTAATTCAAAATGTATGACCGCAGTATTTTTTTCTGCCTGTGATAGTGCTGTTTCACCTTTTTGTAAATTCTCAGCAAGAGTGGGCATAATCCGTTTTTCAAGATCAGCTAACACCATAACGGCATCTTTATAGGATGTGATGGCTTGTTGGTAATCTTGTTTGCGAAAATGTTCGTCGCCACTGGAGCCTAATGTAAGAGCGATATTAAATTCTTGTTTAGCCCATTGCTGCACAGCTTTTTCTTCAAGCAGTTTTTGTTTCTCAATAAGTTGTAGCAATAATTCTTCAGCTTCAAGTTTTAATGCGCTAATTTCTTCAGGAGATAATTCAATTACAGGTTCTTGTAAGACTTTTTGAGTAGTTTTTTCCTTTATAATTTCTGCACTTGCTTCTATAGGAGGGGCATCAGTAGGCTTTGGTTTGCTAGTTATACTAAGCTCTTGATCACGTTTTTCAGAAACATAGTTTGGTAAGTACATAAAAACAATAAAGCCACAAAGCAATAAAAATATAAACGCAAACCATATTATGGCCTTGCTATTTAATAGCGATGTTGATTTCTTATTATCTTGTGCAGGTTGCTGTAGGGTTTCAAAATCAACTGCTTCAATTTGAGTTGCATCTTTGTCATGCATTGCAATTCAATAGCCCAAATAAAAGTTGTTATAACTCAATGGAGCTCGATTGAGGAACATCATATTTTTGTAAAAGAAAAGATTTTACTGCCGTTATAATTGTGTGCTATCTGTTTCAACAGTAGATTCATCGTAGGCAAAACCAGTTTCATTTATATAGATCTCGCGTAATAACTTGCGCCACTTTTGGTATTGCTGTTCTATAGAACCAGTTAACTCAACTGTGCGCCCCTCGATTTCAATGACTAATGGGCTCACTTCAGCTTGTAATGAATCACCAAGCTCACGAATGGCTTCATTATGAATTTCAGCCTCTTCGCTAATGTCCATACCATTTTTGTAAAGCAGAGCACCGGTAGTAAATAATCCTGGGCCACGCATAATACCTGCAACCATAATTAATGCAGCTACAAATTTAGTTTGTTTGGCTTTACGCTCAACTGAACGACGTTGATCAGCTTCAATCAAATAATATTTGCGCCAGTTTTCATATGGATCCCACATTTCTCCATAAAAATTAGAGTAGTGTTCATTTATGGTATCTATAAATAAAAACTCTCTATCCCTAATTTTGCGAACACGATCTAACATAGGATCATCACTAGCTGGCAATCGAGTAATGGTGCTTTGCCCATCTGGATTGGAATCAATGTAACTACTGAATGGATCTGGAGATATCCCTGCAGCATAGCGAATTTCAGACGTATTACGGATTGAAATTAATTCTTTGTCGGTTAATTTCTTTCGATGCTTGCGGATGTCGTTTGCAATACGGTTGTATACATATTGATAAACATCTCTACCTGGCCTGGTCTGTAGATAGGTTTCATCGTCAGCATAGGTCTTATATGATTTCTCAAACCAAGCTTGTCCAGTGCTATCCATCACATTGATTTTAACCATCATCTCTTCACCGTTAGACGTCAAGATCGTTCCCGTCACCAGTACGTCCGCAATATAAGATTTTTCAGGCAATACACGAATGGCCCCCCAGCCATTTGATTTTTGCATGGTTTCTTTTAAATGATAGGCCATATATCGAGATTCAGCTTCTCGTATATTTTCGTTCGCACCCTCTTTTTCAATTTGTTTATCTGTGATTTCGCCTTTTTCAAATAATAAAATTCCTACATCAAGCAACATGCTTTCTTGTAATTGCGTAGTTTCGGTTTCTATTTCTTCTGCTTCATTAACTTTAATGCCGGTAGTTGAGCACCCAGTTAAAATTAACAATAGCAACAAATTTGAAAAGAGTACTGAATAATTATTATAGTTATACATACGTTATGGCTTTAATTATTGATTAGATACGTTTGATGGTGGTGCAGTAGCACTTGCCTGTTGTTTTTTATATTTACGATACTCTTCCCATAGTTTTTCACGTAGCTCAGGGTTTGATTCTTTTTCTGCAGCTTCACGTAACTGTCTAGCAACAACATCGTCATCATTGCCATTAGGGATGTTTTTTGGTGTGGTGCCTTTATTCCCTTTGCCAGTACTGCCAGCACTGGATTCATTTTCACCATCATCAGAATTTTCTGATTTGCCCTCTTTATTGATTTGTTGGGAACCTGCTTTTGCAAGTTGTTCTTCATCAGATCCATCTTGCTCTGAGTCTTCAGCTTCATCACCAGATGTTAATTCTTCTTCATTAAAACCATCTTCAGCAGTATCTAATGCTGCCTGTTCTTTAGCACGCGCTTGTTTTTGTTCTTCTGCTTTTTCAAGTTCACTATGCAATTGTTTATCATATGCATGTAACTCTTCTTCAAGTTGCGCATCTAGAGCAGCGATTTTTTCCTCTTCAGTTTGTGCCCCACCTTGTTGAGATTCTTCGCTTTGATTTTTAGCTGAATCGTTATTCGATTCTTGATTAGTTTTACTTGCTTGGTTTTCTTCGGTTGATTTTTCAGACGAAGATTCTTCAGAAGCCGCTTGTTCAGAAGATTCTGATTTTGGGGAAGGTATTGACGGCATACCACTTGATGAAGACGTGCTACTGCACGCATGGATGAACATGCAAATAATAGACGCTAATAGTAGACGTGATATTACATTCATATCGATATGCATTATCTTCTAAGCCCCTGAAAAAACATGGAAAAATGTTGAGATTGCAGTAAATACTATACTGCAAATAGCACTTGTTTGGCTAAAAACATTGTATCTATGTGACAAGTATTACCTTTGCTTAGTTCCGACTACATTTGTGTTAGCCAAAAGTATTGTAATTATCTTAAAACCTTATTTTTAGTGCCAAAATAACCGGGCGGTGAATACCGCTCAAGCTCATTTTTTGTAAAGACATGTAAATTATCTCACCATTAGATATTCACTACATAAATTAACCATGTAAATAGCACTACTTTTTGCATGTTAAAAATAAATGATTCGAACTATCTTATGTTACTCAAGTCTTATATATATAAGGAAGTCCCCGAGCCATGGACGGCACTTTTGTGAAATACTAACTTCATACTATTTATCCATTATCACATGCTGCAAGGGATGATATAGAGATTAGTATCAAAAACCTTTACAGCTTTTTAGAACATTAAATTAGTTTTCTTGTTCTTTTATATAGTTAATAACCATATTTGTTAACAACATAATTAAAATAGCTGCTCCAGCATAAGCATATAAGCCAATATGTTTTTCAACATTCCCTATAGCCCCAAGTTTTACTACCACGACTAGTATTGCAACAACAAAAACATCTAGCATTGACCATTTCCCAAAGCGATGCGTGAGGTCAAGTAATATTTTAACATTTGTGCTTGCTAATGCTTGACCTAAAATAAGCTTGGCAAGTAATACTATTTTAAAAATAGGTAAGATAACGCTGAATAATGTAATGACAAAAAATATAAATAATTGGCCCTCTTTAAGAAGATTCCAGCAGGCTGTTAGTATAGAAAAAGTATTTTGAATGAATATAAATTTCTTGAAGGTGATAATGGGCGCTACTAAACCTATGGTAAGCAATAGCGCAGATACCATAAGCAGTAGTAAAAGTACTGATTTGTTTGATGTTAATTGCATAGTGTTTAATAATTTATTTAGATCTTAAAGAAGTAATCAACACATGCAACCAATTCGAGAACTCAATGCAGATACTAGTCTACGTGCCGTGGCAGAGACAACCAATATAAAGTGGGAAACTTCTGAAGCTGGTGGAGTCTTACGCAAACGTTTAGAAAGAATAGACCAAAAACCTGAGCCTGTTACTACAATCGTTCGTTATCAAGCCAATAGTGCTTTTCCTGCTCACCAGCATATTAATGGCGAAGAAATATTTGTACTCGAAGGTACGTTTTCAGATAACCATGGAAATTATCAAACGGGGAGCTATCTACGTAATCCTGCAGGCACCTCTCATTTACCCTTCAGCAAAGATGGCTGCACGATCTTTGTAAAGTTACAACAATTTCAGCTAAATGACTCGAAGCAGTGTCATATCCAAACGAAGCAGCAGCAATGGTTACCAGGGCCAGTACCTGGTGTAAGTGTTATGCCACTACATGAATTTGGAACCGAGCAGGTAGCGCTCGTAAAGTGGGAAGCCAATACAATTTTTCAAACTCACCAACATCTTGGTGGCGAAGAGATATTTGTATTGGAGGGTGCTTTTGAAGATGAGTTAGGTAGTTACCCAAAAGGTACGTGGTTGCGGAACCCACCTAATAGTATCCATACTCCTTTTACCAGGCAGGAATGCATAATGTTTGTCAAAACAGGTCATTTGAGCAGTCTGTAAGGAAATTCAAGCAGATTTTGGTTGAATACTTATGTAAATGCTGTAATTTATATAGCTGTATTTACAACTATTATCTATGTAAATAACCGATTGGAAGGGGATTATATTTAGTGGCACTGATCAAAGTCTTGAATCCTTACTTGGATGCCATGTTTAAAACCTTAAAAGCCATGATTGCCCAGGAAAAAGGGGATTTTTTATGAGCGATAATTTAGAAAAGCTAGACGGAGAAGATAGCGCAATACTAAATAAGCGTGGTTGGTTTTTAGTAACTTATTATCAAACCAGAGATGGTGATAAGAATTCTAAAGCTTTTAA
>CALAJL010000117.1 GCA_937922735.1 uncultured Gammaproteobacteria bacterium
GGGGAACACTGTCGTTAACTGAAATACACCATGCCACAAAAAACGCATATGATAAGCATTACGAAATAAATGGCCAAGCTTCTTCTAAAAGATGGCAAAGAAGCCTCAGAGCATTTGAAAGCCGGCTTTGGTGGCATTGCCACTTTATTCAGAAACTTGAGTCTGAACCCTCAATCGAATTTCGAAATATAAATGCAGGCTTTGATGGTATGCGTGAAAATAGCTTCAATAATGCTTATTTTGAAGCATGGAAAAAAGGTGAAACAGGATACCCAATGATTGATGCTTGCATGCGCGCATTGATTGAGCATGGTTGGATCAATTTTAGAATGCGCGCAATGCTTCAAAGTTTTGCAGCTTATCAGTTATGGCTTCATTGGGAGAGACCTGCAAATCATTTAGCAAAATTATTCACCGACTTTGAGCCCGGTATTCATTATAGCCAAGCACAAATGCAATCTGGAGTAACCGGTATCAATGCGATTAGAATTTATTCACCTTTCAAACAGGCCAGAGACCAAGATCCTAATGGTAAATTTATAAGGAAATATTGCCCGGAATTATCAAGTCTTTCGGATCAAAATATTCATGAGCCCTATAATACTTCACCTATCGAACAAATAACCTCTGGAGTTCACATAGGTGTAGATTACCCACATCCAATTGTTGATCATGCATCAGCATATAAGGCTGCAAGAAACACTATATATAAATGGAAATCCTCAAATAAAACAAAAAAATTAGCTAAAGAAGTTTATGAAAAACATGGTAGCCGCAAAAATAAATATTTCCCAAAACAAAAGAGAAACGAATATCAAAATAACAAACAGATTGAACTAGGTATTTAGAAATACAAATACTTCATTTCGAAAAGGTATTTTTCATTACTATCACAATAGATTATATTAATTTATAGCGTCCATGCTCCGCTTGTTTTTAATTTAATACCGGCTATATACTCATATATTAGGTTGTTAAATAGAATGCGGTAAAATTTATGTAATGCTTAAATTATTTGCCACCAAAATAGTAAAGATTATACTGTTATTATCATTAATCTTAACCTTCCTTGTGCTTGGAAATCTATTTACCTACAAAAATCTGACAAATGAAAAACAGATTGCACAACTTACATTTACACAAGTGGGGATTCAAGAATTTGACGCAACATTGAGATTAGGTAATTTCTGTGATGAAAGTATTTATAGAGTTTATGGAGATCAATGGAGACTCGACACTCAATTTTTAAAATGGAAGTCATGGGCTACCCTTTTTGGATTAAATGCAATGTATAGAGTAGAAAGGCTATCGGGCCGTTATTCTAATATAGATGATGAAAATACTAAGAATCATAGTGCCCATAATTTAAAGATTGATTCTACCTTAAACTTAGCAAAAGTAGCTGAACGCTATAAAAACAAATTCCCACCTGTAGATACAATATATGGTAGTTCCGCATATGAGAATATGAAGCCTAATACTTTGTATTCAGTATTTGTCACACAATCTGGAATTTTAATAAGAGAGCAAGAATTAACTAATCGTTCTCAATCTGATGAATGTATTGATGATGCTTCGAAATGGAAAGAAACTATAGTCTCATTGGACATTAAATTGGCAAATTTCATAGCAAGTATAAAGAATATTCGCTTAAGTTAATTATTTCTCATTTTTCCTACTGTAACAATTCGCATAGTACCTTTCAGGTTGAAGTCTTTACCTTCAATTTTATCATGCATGACAACCTCTAAAGTAGCTGTACCTACGTCGTGAACCAAATCTACTGAGTCAGTTATTGCATACACCAAGTCATTGACTTCATGTATTGTAACTATTCCCTTAACGACATTAATATTTTCATGTAAATCTGTATCATTTGCGAATAACTGAAAAACCCCATACTGCTTTATGCCTTCAGTTGGCTCACCTGTTACGAATGTATACTCGCCAATTGCCATACGACCAGAATCATCCCCAATATTCAATAATGTGATGTTGATCATTTCTATTGATGATTGTTCATCATTGTCATTATGTAAATATATTAAGTATCCCGATGATTTTTTCCCGTCTTTATTTTCCATAACAGATGTCATATCAACAGAACCTTCAACATGACCACCAAAGTACCCATCGCTAATTTTCAATGAGTAATATCCTTCAGTTTCATCAACTTCATCTGTTTCTGCAGTTTCGCAATCGTTATATTCTTCGCAATCTTCTTGCCAAACGCTATCTGCATTATTGATATCGTTCGCAGAATAATCATCATGCGACCCTGGGTTGTTCTCGCTACAGCTTAAAATAAGCATAGTGAAACTAAAAAGTAATATTTGATATATTTTAGGTAACACTTGCGCTCCTAACCTGAATACGTTTGTTTTTTACTGTAAAAATATTTGGCAATATAGTTAATACTTGCCTACTACATCAAAGAACCAACCATCGCTTTCATAGTCTTGATCCGTTAGATCGTCATCAAAGTCTGTAAAGTTATAACCCGCACCTACTTTGAAATTATTTCCAATATGACGGTATGCGCCTATCAAAAATCCTTGTCTATCATCGTCTTCTGTTTCTGCTTCTAACCAGCGATATTCCATCAGGGCGTCCCATTTCTTAATGAAGTGATATCGTGTACGAATAACTGCCAAATGCGCACCAGATTCAAACCACTCACCTGAGCCACGTGAGAAGCGGACATCTCCTTCACGATGAGCATACTTAGCACCCAGTTCCCATTTTTGATTTAAATCATATAAACCTTCTAGTGAGAATATATGACTGCGTTCATCTACAGTTGAATCTTCTTGTCCACTCGTGCCTAAGTCATATAAGAAGGTATATTTACCTAATATATTCAAGCGATCATTAAATGCAGGTCTATACGCAAAGCCAAGATCAAATTCTGCATACCTTGCTTCATCATTTTTATTTCTCTCACTATGCGTGGTCGACAGGTCCAATTTACCTAATAATCTTAAACTTTCACTTTTTTGCCATTCTACCGTGTTGCTTGTCACCCATTGAGTGTTATCTAAATCTATTGTTTGATCATCATCTTCACGATATTCAAGAACAGACCCAAAACGAACATTATCGTCCTTAAACCTTGCTCCTATCGTTGCCGCACGCCTATCTATGTCACCACTACCGATTTCAAGATCATTGGTCTGCAAAGATGCACTTAATCGCCATTTTTCTGTTACATCATAATCAAGACCATAAGTACGACCAATGCTTTGTTCATCATCTCCTTCTCCAAACTGACTTTCTGAATATATTTGTAATCCATTTTGTAACTTACGTTTTGTGCCAAACGTATATTTATTAGCACCACTGTCAGTGCGGTCAGGATCTACCGCATAACTACCATATAGTTCTAAACCACTCGCTGTTGTATAGTTTGTACCTACTTGTGTAGCTGCACCTTCACCAAAGCCTGCGTTAATACTTATATTCGAATTGGGGGTAACGGAATATTCACCACCTAGGATAAATGCTTCTCCTCGATCACCATGGAACACCTCACCTTTTAAGGCGAGTTTTGAATTTATTTGTCGGCTAGCTCCTAATGTAAATCCTGCATTATCTTGATAATCACCGCTATCACTTAAAACAAGTTGCCCAGTCGTATATAGTTCTGTTTCTCTATTAAACTTATAGCGCAAGCCAAGTCCACCTAATGTTGCTTTACTACTATTGCGCTCACCTGTAATTGTAGATATTTCTCTGTCTTCATCTTCGTGACGGAGCTCTGCACCAACTATTAATTTATCAGTCAATAAATAATCTGCTTGTACACTTGCTGTAGTTAATTCATTAACACCTTCTTTATCAAGGTTTGTAACTCGTGTACTGAGCTCTAAATTTTTCGAAACTTGATATGCACCTTCCAAGCCAATATCCTTAGTTTCAATACCATCATCGATCCTGGCCGTCGATGAAAATCCTGCATCACGATCTTTCCACCAAGCCATCAGGAAACCTTGATGTTTATTATTTGTAATCTCTGCAAAATTAGCACGCGCTTCAAATCCAAAAGCTTCGGATTTTCCACCTGGGTCATCAGTTAGTGCTTGATTGGTAAAACTGATGCCACCATTGTTTGATATTAAACTTTGATTTGTTTGTATTGCATCACTTTCTGCATATTCAAATTTAAGGTAGGTGCCCTTGCCTGCCTTAATAGTTAAGTCTGCACCTTTTAGCTCATAATCCTCAACATCACGCTCTTCATTGATATAAGTAGCACCCAAACCTATATATTTATTCAACCAGGCTTTACCACGTACACCTGCAGTAATATCATCAGCTTCAAAGCTATCAGGGTTGTACTCATAATCTACTAATAAAAATACATCATCACCTTCAAGAGGTTCATTGCGTATAATTCCTGGCCCATTGCCTAGGTCTACTTGAGTGAGTGGTCGTGTAAGGATGATACGTCCTTGTAGATAATCGATATCGTAATCTTGACCTTGTGTAAGTGTAATATTTTCTGTTACCTGCTCCGTATCACGGTTGCGCACTTCCACCCAAACTTTTTCGGAACCTTGCACTACCTCAGTATTTCGTAAATAGTAGAGTGAACCACCTGTGGCTATAAATTCATTATGGGCTGCTACATTTTGAGCTTCTGAAGCAAATGCATGAAGCTCATGTTTGTGGTCGCCAAAATCAGTAGTATTAACATTACGATGTTCGACTTTTGCACCGTATAGGCTGCGATTATATTGGGCAAATTCAGTTCCAGTAATATCAGTATTGTAATTACCCCATAACGCCATACTCTTATCCCAATCAACACGCAGATAAATCATTCCCTGACTATCCGTGTCATCAATGGTCACTGAGTCATCGCCATACACTGCATAATATTGATCGGGGTCTAATTGACGGAATATTCTCGTAGGGTCTTCAGATTCTAAGCGATCACCTAAATTACGTAATTCATCTTCAGTGGTATCTAATTGTGCAGTAATTAAATATTTACCCTTCACTTTACCTTTTAAGTAAAACGCCAATCTGCCATCGACCCAAACATCCTCATCAAAGTGATCGTCCTCACCCAATGCTTCTACGTTTCCAGATAAACTGTTTTCACCAACTGTAATATTCGCCAAGCCCACCATGAAGAAGTGTTTGCCTGTTACCTCTACGCTTAAGTTTCTATCTACTGTTTCATCAATATCTTTACCCTCACCATCATTTACATTAACTGTAAATGTGTGCTTGCCTGCAGGTAAGTGTTGTTCTGTGGCAAAAGTGCCTTTATGTGAAATCGGAATTCTTAAATCATCAATCTTTAATATATAATCTGGACCGATACCTGCACCATTAATACGCACTCGTGACCCATGAATTGGAATGCTTTGATTACGCAAACTTGTTTTGCCAATCAAACTATTTGCAATTTGAGTGCGTTGTTCTTCTGTAAGAGGTTCAAGCCCATTTAGATCTGTATCTACTACCGCAATACGCTTAGGAACAGTTTCATCTGCTCTATTTTTTTCATCGAACACACTCAAAACATACCAAAGTGAATTATCTAGATTCGTATCAGCATCAATTCTCAATGTCTGAATATTTAAAAAGTCATCTTTATCACCTTTGATGCTAGCAATTGGATTAACTAGATCACTATCTGAATCGTTATAAACATTTACTTCCCATCTTTCGATGAAGGCAAGATAATTACTATAATTATTAAACGTTGCTACGGAAGCTGTACCATCTTTGTCTACGTTAATAGCATTGTGGAATAACACATCTAACCTTGGATCTATTTTGGTAGGATCTTCAACCGCCCATATGTGACCACCTTTGGAAAGTTGCACATCACTTCTGCCTACAGCAACTCTTTCTTGAATAGTACGAGTAAATGTTTTGGTGACATTTTCATCAAACAGTACATTGATCTCTACTCTTCTATTCAATGCCATTCCAGTTGACGTATTATTTGACGCAACAGGTTCATCAGGCCCAAGCCCATAGGTTTCAATAGAGCTGCGCTCAAGCTTTAATGCCTGACTTAATTGATTAGCAACTTGATCTGCTCTTGCCATCGCCAAGCCATAATTATCAGTAAATTTCTCAGCTGTTCTCCGACCAAGAGGTTGTATATCGGTATGCCCAATTACACTAATGCGAACATTATCTTTGTTGTGCAAACTATCAATTGCACGGCGCAGTTGCTGTATATAACTGTCCGGTATATCCGCTTTACCAGAGTCAAAGCGCACAGGATCTACAACTCCAGTCAATTCGCGCGTTTCAACTACTTGTTCCTGTCGTTCAATAATCTTTTCTTCCATCACACTCTTATAGACAGGATCTTGTTTTGGTAATTTTACACCGAAATTGATTTTGCTCATTAAGCCTTGTGTAATCCTAAGTACTCTTGGATTTTCTGTCGTAAATTGAGAGCCTTCAGGAAGTGTTGAAGGATCAGCTTTAAGTATGAAATTACGTCCTCTTTCCCATCTACCACCATTAATGTCGGCTAAGTGATAACGACCATATTCATCGGTTTCAACTAGTAAACCTTCAACAGTCGCTAGACGAACACCTGGTATGCCAGCTTCATGAATACCATAATTTGCGATGTCTAAATCTAGATTTCCATTGCGTATCGTTGCCGATATTCGTAAATCTTGTCCAGTAAGACCTTTAGCTTTCTTGCCAATGTGTTCTTCAGTTATTTTTCCCGCATGATCAATTAATAATACCGTGCCCTCATTTGTTGTAACTTGAATAGGAACAGACTTATCTGCAGGGAGTGGGACAGTCATACTTACTTGGTGATCTTCAATAGGATCTGTTAAATCAGTACGACCTAATAAGTTTTCTATTTGTTGTCCGTCGCCTTGATCACCTTTTGATTTAACAGTCACGTTGGTGGCATTTGCATTATCTTGCCATCCGTCGCCATCACGATCTGCAAACACTTTCCCTATTATTGTTGTCTTTTCTAATATTGGATCTTGAGTAACATTTATTGATGCATTAGCAACATTACAAAAAGCTAAATTGAAACCATTAGTACAGGTCGCAGTATTTTCATAAGTTCCCTCAACAACACCTGTGCTCACTTGCAAGAAATATCGAATAATAATTTCTTCATTAATTGCAAAATCAATATCTTGGAAAGTAATTGGATCAGTACCAGTTACGGTTGCATTGGAAATAATATCGTCACTAGTATTTAAAACTCCGTCTAGACCCGCACGAATAATAATTCCGGAATCTGCTACATAATTGAAACCACCAGGAATATTATCCACGATATCAATATCAGTTAACGGTAAGGGTTGCGAAGCTCGTGCATTGATTTGATATTGCGCCAAACTGCCAACAGTTACAGAATTATCGGCTGCAGTTTTAGTCAATTGAATTACTGCACTTGCGCAATTTGTGACAGGTATGTTGTTCCTTAATACAGCCTGATCACCAAGAATGACAGTAAATTGATCAGACCATGGGTTAGCGCCAACACTGAAGTCATCTAATATTCCATCGTTATTTGCATCTTCACTTCCTAGTATTAGATCACTTGAAGGTGGTGAAGAATCTAAATCTATTGCTGCAGAAGGAAGTCTTGTGCCTGCAATTGTACCTGGTGGATAAGTGATATTTGCAGTGTAGTTTGTTGATACTGCACCTGGATTAAAGAGTATTTGATAACTCCCATTTGAGCCATCTGAAATAGTATTTGTAGGGCCACCAACAAAGGTTATCGATCCTCCAGTGAGGATCTGTCCGTTATCTTCACAATAAAAGAATCCTGTAGGATCGACAACAGGTGCTACGCTTGCGTTATCCTCATCATCTTCACTTTGATCACCGTCATCATTATTTGGGGTGGAGTCCGAATCAAGTTGGTCACTCGCAGTAAT
>CALAJL010000118.1 GCA_937922735.1 uncultured Gammaproteobacteria bacterium
TGTGGTTGGATGTACGATGAAGCTAAAGGTGCACCAGAAGAAGGGATTGAGCCAGGTACTCGCTGGGACGATATTCCTTTTAATTGGAAGTGCCCTGAATGTGGGGCAATGAAGGACGATTTTCAGATGGTCGAGGTCTAAATCTTAATTTATGCCTCGAATTTATGCCTCGGTCTAATGCTGAATTTGCTGATATAAGTAGGCTATTTTTGCAGAGTGTTCTAGAGAGCACGTCCACTTGTAAGCAAGATTAATTGATTCTGCACAGGCATATACGCCATGTCCACGAACAACAGTAATGCAGTGGTCGTTCAATGTGCTAGCGACTAATCCCGGTGAGAACGTTGAGTATTCGTCGAAATTAATTGTGTGCACAGGTACGGTGGGGAAATATAGTTTTCCCTCAAAATCCTCAGGTGTAAAATCTTTGCCATTCATTGTAAGGGCAATGGTATGAGGTCCATGGCTATGAAATACCGCACGAGCATTGGCATTTTGCTTGTAAATTTCTACGTGTAATTTTGCATCATAAGATGCGTGTTCTCCATATGAACCGTCAATATAACAGGCAATTAACTCACTGGATTGTAAGGTATCTGCACATGCACCTGTAGGTGTCACCCAAATAGTTTCTCCATCACGAACCGATGCATTACCACTATGAGAGTCGTTGCAGCCAAATTTTCGTAACCATGCATAGTGTCGGACTAGATCATTTTTTATATCTATCATTTATAAAAGCACTCAAAATTGTTACACATAATCTGATACTCTTCGTTTTCGCACTATCTGTGCCAATACTAATTTAATAAAGAAAGGAATTATTACTATGTCTGCGCTTATTTGTGGTTCTCTTGCTTACGATACGATTATGGTATTTCCAGATCGATTCAAAGAACATATTCTGCCAGAGAAGGTCCATATTCTAAATGTATGCTTCATGGTGCCACAAATGCGTAGGGAGTTTGGGGGTTGTTCTGGAAATATTGCCTATAATCTAAATTTACTAGGTGGTGATGGTTTCCCTATGGGCACTGTAGGGCAGGATTTTGAGCCCTATTCAATGTGGTTATCTGAATGTGGTATAGATCAAAAATATATTACGAAGATTGATAGCGAGTACACTGCTCAAGCGTTCATCACAACAGATTTAGATGATAATCAAATCACGGCATTTCATCCAGGTGCGATGAATAATGCACATGAAAATGTTATTCCTAAACAAGATGGCATTACACTTGCACTCATTTCTCCAGATGGAAAAGATGGCATGGTGCAACATGCCCAACAATGTGTCGATGCGAACATTCCATTCATGTTTGATCCTGGTCAAGGGTTGCCGATGTTTGATGGTGAAGAGTTATTGAAATTGATTGATCAAGCGACTTATGTTTGTGTGAATGATTATGAGTCTCAATTGTTGCAAGAGCGCACCGGACTTTCAATTCAACAAATTGCTGAAAAAGTAGAAGCTGCGATTGTGACGCGTGGTGGGGAAGGGTCAGTTATTCATGCAGGTGGGAAATCGGTTGATATTCCTGCCGTCAAAGCAGCAACAATACAAGATCCTACAGGTTGTGGAGATGCGTATAGAGGTGGTTTGATTTATGGGTTGATGAATAATTTAGACTGGGAAGTAACAGGTCGAATTGCCGCATTAATGGGTGCAATAAAAGTTGCGCACAATGGCACACAAAACCATAAGTACTCATTAAGTGAATTTAAAGAACAATATAAAAAAGAATTTGGTCAATCTTTTTAAAGTCTAAAACTATTTTAGGCTAATTTGTTGCCAATTATTTAGTGTTGCGTGTTCGCTCAGTATGTTATCTGCATCAACTGTGATGGGATGGCTGACTAATTCTAATAATGGGATGTCATTACGTGAATCTGAATAAAAATAACTGCCTTCGAGTGAATGGCTAGAGTCTTTTAGCCATTCTTGCAGACGTGTAACTTTGCCTGGACCAAAACTTGGAGTGCCGTGTACTTTGCCGGTAAATTCTCCTTCAGCCATTTCAGGTTCCGTCGCGATTAAATCATGCATGCCAAAAATTTCTTTTGTTGGTGCAGTTATAAAACTATTCGTAGCTGTGACAATCACTAAATGATCGCCCGCGTCACGATGTTTGGCGATTAAATCTAGTGCTTTGGGTTTAATGATTGGTTTAATGCGTTGGGCAATATATTCTTCACGCCATTGGCATAATTCATTGAAAGGGTGATCGGCTAATGGCTGCAAAGAGAAGTCTAGAAACTCGTACACATTAAGTGTTCCTGCTAGATACTCTTTATAAAAACGCTCGTTCTCACTTGCATAGTATTCGGCGTCGACTTTTCCTATCTCAACAAGGTGTGTTCCCCATTCGTAGTCACTGTCTCCAGAAATTAGAGTTTCGTCTAAATCAAATAATGCTAAGGCCATAAATGTTTATCTTAAATCTGGTATAAGTGGCAGTATATAAGCTAACTTACTGTATTATATACTAAGTTTTATCTTCTAGACGTAGTCTAAATTGCTCCCTCTCATGTCCTATGCAACAATATGGGATAGGAGAGAAAATGGATTCTAATCGACACGTAATTGATGCTTCTGGATTTCGTAAGAATGTTGGCATCATAGTATGCAATGAATCCAAGCATGTCGTCTGGTGTAAGCGCTGTGGCCAAGAAGCGTGGCAGTTTCCTCAGGGTGGTGTTCAACCTAATGAGTCTATTGAGCAAGCCCTGTATCGCGAACTAAAAGAAGAAACGGGTTTAGATCATAATCACGTAGATATTATCACTTATACGAAAGATTGGCTTCACTATAAATTACCTGAACGTTTAGTACGTAAGAACAGTATGCCAAAATGCATTGGTCAGAAGCAGCGTTGGTTTTTATTAAAATTGAAAACAGATGAAAGTAATATCTGTTTAAATCAATCTCCAAAGCCAGAATTTGATAACTGGCGATGGGTTGATTATTGGCAACCACTAGAAGAAGTGGTTGCATTTAAACGCAAAGTTTACGAGAAAGCCCTAAAAGAATTTGAACCATTTTTATTTTCTACCGTTCATTAAACTCTTACATCATGGACTGCAGATAGTTTTCCATACCTACTCGATCGATTCTTTCAAACTGAGTCTCTAGCCAATCAATATGCTCTTCTTCGCTCTCTAAGATGTTTTCAAATAACTCTCTGGAAGTATAATCTGAGACCGATTCGCAATGAGCAATCGCTTCTTTAAGGTCTGGAACAGCTAGATGTTCCATTTTTAGATCACATTCCAAAGCTTCTTTAGGATTTTCACCAATAAATATTTTTCCAATATCTTGCAAATTAGGCAGTCCTTCTAAGAATAAAATTCTTTCAATTAGCATATCTGCATGCTTCATTTCATCAATAGATTCATGATACTCATGTTCATTAAGTTTTTCTAAACCCCAATTCTTATACATGCGTGCATGTAAAAAATATTGGTTTATTGCAGACAGTTCATTTTTTAGTACTTTATTTAAGTATCCAATAACTTGTTTATCGCCCTTCATGGCTTTCTCCTAAAGTGCATTAATATTTAGTCAAGATTAAGTAGGGCAAACAAGATTGTCAAAGTTATTTTGTAAAAAGTAATGCACGAAGCGAATGCACAAAACAGCTACTAAATTTAACTTATAGTTTTATTTATATTTGAGCTTGAATGAGAATGATTAACATAGTTATTCTCATCGTTAACTATTTTGTTAATTAAGCAAGGGGTAGGGTGGTAATAAAAAGTTGGCTTAAGAATTTAAACGCTGCAAGCAGTATTGATCAGTAGGTCTGACCTATTGAGTTGTTTGTGTTCTTTTACACATGCTTTAACGCAAGTACCACATTTACCACACTGACTTGTCACACCCACTGCATCGCGAAGTTTGCGAACAGTATTTGCACCACGCTCGATTTCATTTCGAAGTTGGGCCTCAGTAACTTGGTTGCAGATACAAATGTACATATGTGTAAATCAGCGTAGTTGAAAGTATGATGATATTCTAAACGCTAATGCGAATGATTGTCAATAACGTTCGTAAGTAACTGAGGCGCAATACTTTATAACTGGCTAAATTTTGTACTTATCGGCGAGATGCCCAAAGCCATATTCCAGTGATGGATAGAATCAGGAGTAATATTGCGGCCGCATCGATCACCCATATTCCATACTTACCAAACACGCGACCACTATGAGCGTCTAATATAAAGCGCTCAAAGCTAATTTGATTGCCCATGTCTTTGGCTTCAATCACCTGCCTAAGCGCGGGTAGAGTGATATCTGGAGATGACCACTCCGGGTGTGGGCCTTGTAATACTTCCCATTTAGTTAAGTCGCGATCTCCATGCCAATAGGTGTTAACACCGCGAATTACCAACCGCTCAGAATCACTCACCGCAATGCCAAGCGGAGCTTCTACTAATCCATCTTGAGTAGAAATTTCATCAATGAGATTGCCTTCTAAGTCAGTCACCAATAATGATGCATCCACGGCAATTACGATATGCTCTGCAACAGTTACTGCTCCGAAAATATTTTCATGGGGACTTGTAATGGGTTCGCCAGATAAATAAATGGTTTCACCGGCGTGTGATATTGCAAAATTGCCCAACTGATAAGTGGTTATCGGGTTTGGTTTAATTCCATAATACTTTAGTAGCCAGGTATTACTTAGATGCTGGTTTGGTAAGTTGAAGTCATCACTATGTTGTAAAACAATTCCAGTGACTACTAAAAAAACGATAAATGTAGAAGCAAGCAGACCAATTCTACGATGCCATTTGTGAATTTTCGCGGCCATGAAGTGAAAATACTAACACGAATCTTTTGTTACATGATTATGTAGTAATAATGCCATTCTAGAAATATTGGTTACAGCTTTTACGGACATGGTTGCGCCAGAGATATTATCTATATTTTTATCGAGTTTGTATTTGCTAGTTAAATTTGCCTTAACAAATTGTTCACCAAAAAAATCATGTTTGACTTCCCAGCCACGGCTTTCGCGAAAGATGAGTACTTTTACTTTTTCCAATCCTTCTTCATTTACTACAAAGCCGGTAGTTATGTAGTGCTCCTTGCCAATTTCTTCCAGAATCCAGGCAGAACGACAACCATCTTGCCAATAAGGTATGCGAATCTTCTTGTATCGATGACCAAGAATTTCTTTTATATTGCTTGAAAGGTCGCCTTTTATTGTGACTCGCTCGGCTTTAGGTGCAGTTCCAAAAGTTTGATTTAGAAATTCTTCTTGTGTTTGATACACCCCTTTTGCTGAAAGGTGTGTAGAGAATATTATTGTTACATAAAGAACAATGAAACGAATTATATAAGACATAAATTCAAAGAAAGCGCCTAGTTTTTATACTAGGCGCAAATCTTTACATAGATAAATTAGAAACTCCAACCTACACCAAGATTGAAGCCATCAAGATCATCATCACTGCCTCTATCTTCATCATTTTCTAGCTGGATATCAGCTTTCAAAACAACTTGTGGGTGTAACCAGTAGTTTATACCTGCAAGAAAACGTTCTTCTTCTGAATCATCAGCTGCTCCATTGCTATTTCCAGCGCGTTCATCAATTTGAGTGAAACGGGCGAATGCTCCAAATTTATCAGTGAATTTCCAAGAAGGCTCAATGTACCAGCCAAACATTTCGTCACGCCCTTCACCGTCTACGAGATCTTCAACATCACTATCAATGTCCCATCGAGCATATAATGCGCGTAAACCAAATCTTCCACGTTGCCAGATAGCATGTGCTTCAGTTAAGTAGCCGCTAATATCAGAATCACCGAGCTGATCTCGTCTTAAATTACTATTTTCAGTGTCATCTTGTGTGAAGTCATCTTGATATTGAAGCGCTAAACCAAGCTCAAGTCCTGGTGCACCTGTATATTTAATACGACCTGTACCGGCAAGGTTTTCTGCATTTGCTCGGGCACCACTTTGACGTGCATCTCTTATGTCTAGGTCACCATCATCAAATTGTAAACCTTCATGTATTCCGAAATCATAGCTCCAGCCTTGACCAAATTGTCCCGCAAGCTTTACGCCATTAACACGATATGTTGTAGGAATAATTCGGCTTTCGACTCTCGGTCTTTCAACTCCATAAAAAGTCTCAGGTTCATGAGTCTCATTGATTATGCCTATTGGGACTATATGTAATCCAGCAAGAACACTATGATTTTGAGCATAATCCCATTCAATATAAGCTTGTTCAAGCTCAACTGCACCGGGATCATCATCACCACGGCCCACGCGGGTGTGTTCTATTTCTGTTTCAGAGAAAAAACGAAGGTCGTCGGTAAAATCATGGCCGATGTAAAAAATGAAACGTTGTACATCAAATTCATTACTGATGTTATCGCTGTCGTCACTTCGCTGCGTGCCATTGTTATAAAGAACTTCTCCATAACCGCCAATTTGAGTATTCTCAAACCAGGAGCCTGTGCTTGTTGAATCTTCAGCTGCTTCAACAGCTGCTTCTGCTACCTCAGTAGCTTCTTCAGCTTTGGCTTCAGCGCTCTTGGCTTTTTCCATAGTTTCTTTTTGTTGATTCATTAAAAATTCAACTGCTTTTTTAAGATTTTCATACTCTTCCTTATCAATCGATATTTGCTCGGCATGAGCAGGCATCATTAGCGCGAAAGTGGCTAAGAAGAGCACGACCTTTGATTTTATTATGTTGCTAACCATTATTTTCTCCCTTGAAACATGGTGATTGGCGTGGCTACTGAGATATGGCTTAAGATTTGCCAGTAATTTATCTATACGCTAATGGTAATGAGAATGATTCGCATTAATATATCTATTTGAGGATAAGGTCTAGAGAAATAGGAATGGCTATTATTAGTATGAATAGAAAAGTTTATTTAGTGTATGACTGCAACTAGATAAATCTAGTGCAATTTTAGGAGTTACTTAATGCTTAAAAGTATTTTCAATTCTAGATCGACAATTACTCATTTTGTTTTATTGCCAGCGATTCTGGTAATGAGTTGTTCGTTGCATGCCGCGACTCCCGAATCAGTGTTAAAACACTATGCAGATTTAGCTCGTATGATGTATAGCGACGCATTGTTTACTGCAGAACAACTTGAGCAAAGTATTGATACTTTTTTAGCAGAACCTACAAAAGAAAACTTGGTTGCAAGTAAAGCTGCATGGGTGGCCGCAAGGGTGCCGTATATGCAAACCGAAGCCTACCGTTTTGGAAATGCAATTGTTGATTCCTGGGAAGGGAAAGTGAATTCATGGCCATTGGATGAAGGCTTAATTGATTATACGGCTTCTAGTTATGGAGTGGACTCTGAAGAAAATCCATTTTATACCGCTAATATTGTTGCGAATAAAAAACTAACGGTTGGTGGTGTAGAAATCGATGCGAGTAACATTACTAAGCAATTACTAACGGATACGTTACATGAAATAGATGATGTCGAAGCCAATGTGGCAACAGGCTATCATGCGATTGAGTTTTTGCTTTGGGGTCAAGACTTGAATGGTACCAATGCGGGTGCAGGTGAAAGGCCCGCTAGTGATTATGATCAAGACAATTGTAGCAATGGGAATTGTGACCGTCGTGCAGCATATTTGAAAGCGGTGACCGAACTTTTGATTGATGACCTTAAATGGATGGTGGCTCAATGGGCTGAAGAGGGTGATGCACGCGAAGTCGTAGTGACTGGAAATTTAAACAAAAATATAGCGACTATATTCACGGGTATAGGTAGCTTATCTTATGGCGAGTTAGCGGGTGAACGCATGAAGCTGGGTTTGATGTTACATGACCCTGAAGAAGAGCATGACTGTTTCAGTGATAATACACATTACTCTCATTACTATGATGTAGTAGGTATTCGCAATGTATATACAGGTACATATATTCGTCTAGATGGTACCGAAGTAAAAGGTCCGAGTCTTTCGGATTTAGTTGCAGCAAAAGACGTTAATGCAGATAAAAATTTACGAGAGCATATTGATGCAAGCATTGCCAAGATGCAGGTTTTAGTAGATAGCGCTAAAGCTGGCGAGGCTTATGATCAAATGTTGGCTGAAGATAATCAAACCGGTAACGCTAAGATACGAGCTGCGGTAGACGCTTTGGTTGCACAAACTAATTATATTGAAAAAGCAGTATCGGTTATGGATTTAGAATCTATTGCTTTTGAAGGCTCAGATAGCCTTGATTCGCCGGAATTAGTGAATTAACACATGAAATAAGGAGGGTTTGTCCTTTGCACACCTCCTTATAACCTTAAAGAGATCGAGACATCAAAAGCTTTGGATGTTACACCTAAGCGATGAATTACTTTAGAGTTCAAGTCGGAATTTTTTTGTTGGCGATTATGTCCGCATGCAGTACGGAAGAAGTAAAGAAGTCCCAAGATGGTTCGCAGTTCAATTCGATAGAACAGCTGGGTGAAGCGCTTTTTTTTGATGCAAATTTATCTAAACATCGCACCCAATCATGTGCAACGTGCCATTCACCTCAACATGCTTTTATAGATCCACGTAAGAACGCTAGTGGCCGTGCCGTATCATTGGGTGATGATGGTATATCTCTGCGAGATCGTAATACCCCAACAATAACGTATTCTGCTTTCACGCCAGCATTTATGCTGAATGAAGAGGGTAAGTATATTGGCGGTCAATTTTTTGATGGACGAGCAAGTAATTTAGCGGAGCAAGCAATACAGCCAATATTATCTGCTTCAGAAATGGGCATGCCAAGTAAGGAGAGTATAGTTGAACGTGTAAAAGAAAATTCTGCATACGTTGCAGGTTTTCAAAAACTATTTGGTGATCATGTAATAGAAAATACCGAATCTGCAATTCATGCTTTAGGAGAAAGTATCGCGGCGTTTGAAAAAACAGAAGAGTTTGCACCGTTTGATTCTAAATATGACCGACACTTGCGTGGCGAATATGAGATGACGGAAGCGGAAGAGTTAGGCATGACATTATTTTTCTCACAACAATTTACTAACTGCAATATTTGTCATCAACTAAAACCTACTCCAATTCAAGCAGGCGAAACCTTTGCCAACTATGAATATCATAATATTGGTGTGCCTATTAATACTGAAGTTAGAAAACTAAATGGATTTGAATCTGATTATATTGACAAAGGATTATTAGATAACGAGCTTGTTGAGGATAAAAAGCAAAAAGGTAAATTCAAAGTACTAACTTTGCGTAATGTTGCTGTCACAGCCCCATATATGCATAACGGTGTGTTTGAGGACTTGCGTACTGTTATTTTGTTCTACAATAAATACAACAGTAAGAGCAAGAAACGCCAGATTAATCCAGAGACGTCTGAAGTGTGGCGACCACCTGAGGTGCTTGAAAATATTTCACTAAAGGAGCTTGAAACTGGCCCAGCTCTAGATGACAAGCGAATTGATGCGTTACTTGCATTTTTGAAAACGTTAACTGATAAACGTTATGAGTATTTGTTGCAAGATTGAGTGTTTGAGGTGTTGCTCTTAAAAAAATATTTGATGGTCATCTTGATGCTGTCTCTGCTAGCTATTGCGCTACCGAGTTTAATGAATCAAACATGGGCTTCGATGCAGCATCAGCATAAGGATGTTTTTTCTCAACCAGTAAACAGCTTAGATAGTGAAGCAAGACTAAATTTTATGGTGGGGCGAGGCCTGTTTCGCCGCTTGTGGGTTACAGCGCCTGCATCAACGCAGACTGCAGATGGGTTAGGGCCGTTATATAACGCACGATCTTGCATGGAATGTCACCCTGGAAATGCCCGTGGTCTTGGTCCGTTAGAGTCGGGAAATGATATTGGGTCATTACTATTACGTGTGGATGTGCCAGCACAGGATAAGGAACAACTGCTGCAACTCGTTACGTTTAAAATAAATAATGTTCCAGAACCAAATTATGGAATACAGCTGCAAAATTTTGCTGTGCCTGGGCATCTTGCTGAATATAAACTTCACGTTGAGTATAAAAATATTTCTGTATTACTTGCTGATGGAACACCTATACGTTTACGAAAACCGATTTATAGCACAACCGATTTAGCGTATGGTCCTTTGCATCGTGATGTGCGATCTTCCCCTCGTGTTCCGCCACAATTAATTGGTCTAGGTTTGCTTGATGCTATAAATGAACAAGATATCTATAAACAAGAAGATCCTTTTGATAAAGATGGAGATGGAATTTCAGGTCGAGCAAATATTGTTTGGAGTAATGAGTATTCCAAAGCAACATTAGGCCGCTTTGGGTACAAAGCGGGTATGCCCAGTATCAATGAACAAGTGCAATCTGCATTTTTAATTGATCTTGGTTTGTCTGTGCCTTTGTTTAGAAATGCTGCGGGTGATTGTACGCTACAGCAAGTGCGTTGTTTGGCTGCCCCAAATGGAAATAGCAAGCAGTATGATAATCTAGAGGCTGATCAGCAGATAGTGGATTTGGTTAACTTATATGTTAATTATTTAGCAGTGCCACGACAACGTAATATGGATGACCCAAGCACTAAAAAAGGTAAAAAAATATTTCATCAGCTCGGATGTCAAAAATGTCATACGCCACATTATGTAACGAGCAGTATTGCGCCGGCAAAGTTTAATCGTGCTAAAAATATCACGCCTTATACTGATTTGTTGTTGCATGATATGGGGGAAGGCCTTGCAGATAATCGGCCGGAAGGAAATGCGACAGGCACTGAATGGCGTACGGCACCACTATGGGGAATAGGTTTGACCAAAAAGGTGAATGGCTACAGCCATTATTTGCATGATGGGCGTGCACGGAGTTTGCTTGAAGCTATACTCTGGCATGGTGGTGAAGCACAGTCGCAACGTGATGCAGTGGTTAAATTGGATCGAAACTCACGTGAACATTTATTAAAGTTTTTAGAGAGCCTTTAATGCATAAAATAATAACATGTATTTTTCTACTATTAGGTAGTCATGCACACGCCTATGACTTCCAAAAAATTGCTGATAAGCATATTTTACCTGTTTACCAAGAATTGCATGAGAAAACTTCAGCATTAGATAAGCTTGCTCAGCAGCGTTGTGATAAAAATAGCCTGCAAGAAAAAAGTAAAGCTGCATTTATTGCCTGGCAAGGCGCACAGCATATTCGTTTTGGTCCAGTGCAATTTTTGTCACGTGAACATCGTTTCGCGTTTTGGCCTGATAAAAGAGGTGTTGTTGGTAAACAACTGAATGCATTAATGCAGGATGAGAAGTTGGTTGCTGATGATTTTGACTTGACTCAAAAAAGTGTTGCTTTGCAAGGGTTTAGTGCACTTGAACGTTTGTTATATAGTGATGATGATTTAAATGACAAGAGTTGCATTCTTGTCAAAGCCATTACTAATAATTTAAATAACATGTCTAAAGGCATTGTTGAGGATTGGGTTGCTGGGAAAGATCCATATCTTAAATATTTTGTAAATCCAAATTCTAAAAATTTAATATTTAAGAATGAGATTGAGCTGGCTAGTCAAATACTTAATTCACTTTTTACACAATTAGAATTAGTGATCAAGCAGAAAATTGAGCTACCACTTGGAAGTGGCATAGAAAAAGCGCGAAGCAAATCAGCCGAAGCTTGGCGCAGCAAAAGTGCTTTACAAGCTATTCATGCAAATATAAGCGCAAGTCATGAAATGTACCGGAGTGCATTTTCATCAGAACTCGTTGATGACCCATTGCAAAGTGAGATTGAAGTTTCATTTAAGAATGCATTTTCACTTTTAGAGCAAATAGAAATGCCTCTTGCCGAGGCTGTAAAAAATATTGAGCAACGTGAGCGAGTAGAGGCGTTACGTGATCAGGTTTCGAGTATCAAGAATTTAATTTCGCGCGATATGGCAAGCAAACTGCAGCTTTCGTTGGGGTTCAATAGTCTTGATGGAGATTAATCGAAGAAAATTCATGCAAGCAAGTGCAAGTTTATTGTTACTTGGTTCTAATGCTGTGTTTGCTTATAACAAAAGTCAAAAACTTCTTAGTTGTCGCACTAACCAAGAAGGTGAGCATTTTTTTAGCATGATTGATAGTGATGGTTATTTAGCGCTAAATATATTGATGCCCGCAAGAGGTCATGATATTGCGTTACATCCTCATGAGCCTATGGCTGCTGTTTTTGCGCGCCGACCTGGAGACTTTGTTTGGATGATAGATCTTGCCACTAAAGAAGTTGTAAGTAAGGTTTATGCCAAGAGTGGTAGGCATTATTATGGGCATGGCTTATTCACCAGAGATGGGTCTAAGCTGTTATGTAGTGAAAATGATTATGAAACCGGTGAGGGAGTGATTGGGGTTTATGATGTGCGCAGTAATTTTGTACGTATTGGTGAATTTAAAAGTCATGGTATTGGTCCGCATGATTTTAAATTGCTAAATGATGATAAAACACTAGTAGTAGCGAATGGAGGCATTCGTACTCACCCAGATCTTCCTAGGGTAAAGTCAAATCTTGAAAGCATGCGTCCTAATCTTGCGTATGTATCTTCCGAAACCGGTCTTTTGTTGCATAAACATGAGCCTGAAACTGAATGGCATCAGTTAAGTATTCGACATATTGATGTTTCTGCGAATGACCAGGTGGCAATTGCGATGCAGTTTCAGGGTAAGCCTTTTTTGCAGCCTCCACTTATTGCAATACAAAAAGGTGAACAACCCATGCAGTTATTAACTGCCCCTGAAGAAATTCAATCACGCTTGCATAACTATTGTGGCAGTGTCGCGTTTAGTGCGGATGGTGCTGAATTTATCGTCACCTCTCCACGCGGGGGAATAGTGACCTATTGGTCAGTTGAAGGAAGTTATATTGGTGCTCATGAGCAACTGGATGCATGTGGGGTATGTCGCGTACCGAATCAACCAAGCATGTTTTATGTTAGCGACGGTAGAGGTTCTATTGTAAGTGTTAATTCACAGACTATGTTAAATAATATATCAAAGAATATACCATATGAATTATTAGAAACACGCTATAGCTTCGATTCGTCAAAATGGGACAATCACATGATCTTGTATGCAGGATAATTGGCTAACAGAATTACGTGAAATTTAATTAAGATGGCTTCTCTGCAAAAAGTAGTGACTAATTTTCTATTTTCTAGTGGATTATTTTTAGCAAGTTTTTTTCTTGCATGGCAAATAAGTGCGATTTCTAATTTCATGTATTCTACTTGGTATGAAGTGTTAGACCTCGATCAAGTGATCATTAAGTATGCGCCAAATAATAAGTATAAGAACGGCTTTGAAAATACTGATAAACATCAGCATATTGAATTGTTTGCTGGAATAGTAAAGGCTATTCAACATAATGGTGATGGATTAAAACAATTGCGCTATATAGATTCAAAAAATAAACAAACACAAACATTATTAACGAATGCAGAAGTGGTCCATTTGCGGGATGTAGCGCATTTAGTAAATACGTTTAAATATATTGGAGGGATAGGGCTTGTTGTCGCATTAATAATCTTTGCTTTAATGTGTGTAAAAAATATATCTATCTCTACATTTAAGCGTCACTTGCTTGGCGGGGTGGGAATGGTGTTGTTAGTATCAGTTGTCGTATTAGTGGTTGGCCCTACAAAAATATTTTACCTTGGGCACGAGCTGGTTTTTCCAAATAACCATCAATGGTTTTTTTATTTCGAGGAATCGTTAATGAGTACGATGATGAAAGCACCGGTCTTATTTGGGCCTATTGCATGTCAGTTGCTTTTGTTAACCGTTTTATTTTGGATGTTCTCGTTATTTGTATTACAGAAAGTGCAACAAAAGCTTAAAAGGGTTTGACCACAACTAATATCACGATGGCGAAGAGTGCAATCACGGGTGCTTCATTAAACCATCGGTACCAAACATGTGATTTAGAATTTGAGTCGTTTGCAAATGCGTTGACTATTTTTCCGCACCATAAGTGATACATTATCAAGAGTATAATTAATATTAATTTAATATATAGCCAAGTTGCAGATGCGTAAGCATTCCAGTTTGCAATAATCAATAAAGTACCTAAGACAATGGTTAACGCCATACTGGGTGTCGTGAAACGGTATAACTTTCGTTCCATAATTTTGAAACGTTCTTTGGTAGCTTGGTCTTCTGTCATGGCGTGATGGACAAATAGTCGTGGTAAATAAAACAAACCAGCAAACCACGTAATGACAAAAATAATATGAAAGGCTTTAATCCAGGGAAAGTAGCTTAATAACATGACGGTTCTCTCGTTTCTCTTATATATCGTAAGAGCTTTTGAATTTCTCTTTGGTTAAGATGCCATAAACGCGCATTATATCGGGTCCAATGTTGCTGCTGATGCATAGTGCTTCAACACCTTCTTCAATGAAATGTTCACGTGCTAGATCAACAGTAGCGCGTAAATCAATGCAACTAACTTGTAGTCGTTTTGCAGGAATATCCATCAGGTCAATTTCATTGTTTTTGTCTGTCTCATTGTCTTGTAAATAGTTGCTTAAATCAGTTGTGGGTAATATTGCGATGGGCTTTTCATCTTCAATTACAATCCATTCTTTATTTTGTGCTACTAAGTCTTCTGCTTGAGTATAGCTAACAAGGTTTGTGCTGCGATGAATATTTCGATTCATTACATTGGCGACACCAATGCGTCGCAAAGCTTGCACCATAGGTTCGTGTCTATAGTCTAAGCCTTTCAGTTGCATCAACATTCTGTAAATTGATCGCTGTCCAAATAACTGGCTTGCAGTAAGTTGTGCGGTAACGATTGCCAACATGCCGGGTAATATGATGTTTGGGTTGCTGGTAAGCTCAAACACTGCGGTTAAGGCAGCCAGAGGAGCTTGTAATGTTGCACCCATCATGGCTGCCATGCCTATTAACGCATACATGCCCGGGGAAGAGGATAATTCAGGAAATATAGGTTGGGCGAGTATGCCCATTATTCCACCTAAACTTGCACCAATTACAAAGGTGGGTCCAATCAGTCCTGCAGGTAAACCTAAGCCGACGCTGCATGCAGTAGCAATAAGTTTTGCGGCAAAGATGATTAACAGTAAAGACATACCAATATTATTGACTAATGTGTAGTTGACTGTGTCATAGCCAATACCCATGATCTGTGGGGCAACAATAGCGAGTAGACCGGTAATACTTCCTGCTAGTGTGAACTTAAACCAAAGCGGTAAGTTTTTCCCTGCTTGGGCAGTAAGCTTGGTTAAGTATATAAATACAAATGCCGCAATGCCGGTAACTACACCAAGGAACATTACGTATGGCAGCTCAAGCAAATTGGTGAGTTGAAAATTGGGCACGGAGAATACAATTTCTGTGCCGAAAACTGCGCGTGTAACCGCGGTTGCACTAACAGCGGATAAGATTACAGGTAAAAATGATGCGAGTGTGTACTCCATCATTACCACTTCTAGTGCAAAAATGACCCCTGCAAGAGGTGTGTTGAATGACGCACCAATTGCGGCAGCAGTTCCACAGGCTACTAAGGTGCGGATTGTGTTGTTGGGTAAGCCGAGTTTTTGTCCTACTAAGCTACTGGTTGCCGCGCCAAGATGAATAGCTGGCCCTTCTCGGCCTAAAGATTGACCCGAAATGATCGCGAGTGCCCCGCCTAAATACTGTATTAATAAGCTTCGAATCCCTAGATAGCCTTGATGATAGGAGAGTCTCTCCATTACATGTGAGACACCTACGCTAGTATCTTTTCTGGCTAGAATTTTATAAAGAATAGCAATTAGAGCGGCCCCCAATATGGGCAATAATACTCTTAGATGTAAAGGTAAACCTTCATAGTTTTCAGGGTTGCCAGATGGCAGGAATGAGGACTGTGCCGTTTCAATGAGTAAGCGGAAAGACACGATCACCAGCCCCGTTAGTAAGCCAGTTATCGCCCCTAAAATTGCGAGCTGAATGAGTGCATCCGGTCTTGAAGTGCGTAACCGTAAGTTTTCAAGTGATCTTCTAACTAATTTGCCAATCGATGATTCGTTTCCCATGAGTTTGATTATGCCATAAGAAGTGGTTTCGTCAGATGTAGAAGTATATTGTAAGTACAGTCGCGTTTTGCTTTTGGAGAAACATATTAACTTGTATGATGCACCAAGATTTGTAACTTGAGCTCGTCTTGGGGCTTATACATATCATCAATCATCACCTTATTGAGAAGTACTAGGAAATAGAACATATGATTTCAGTTGGAATAGTGGGAGGTACGGGATATACGGGTGTCGAGTTACTTCGTATCCTGGCTTTGCATCCTCATGTAGAAGTTAAAGTAGTTACTTCTCGTGCTGAAGCGGGTAATAGAGTATCTATTCAATACCCAAGTTTATTATCAAGTTTTGATTTGGTTTTTACTAATCCAGATGTCGCTGCATTGAAGGAATGTGATTGCGTATTTTTTGCAGCTCCTAATGGCACTGCGATGAAAATGGTGCCTGAATTATTGGGTGCGGGCGTTAAGGTAATTGATCTTGCAGCTGATTTTCGAATTAAAGATGTTGCGACTTGGGAATATTGGTATAAAGAAACGCATGCATGTCCCGACGTATTGCAAACTGCAGTATATGGCTTGCCCGAATTACATCGAGAAAAAATTAAACAAGCTCAACTGATTGCTAATCCAGGTTGTTATCCTACAGCAGTTATTTTAGGGTTTTCTCCATTGCTAAAAGCAGATGTAGTGAAGGATGCACAGCTTATCGCTGATACTAAGTCAGGAGTTAGTGGTGCAGGGCGTAGCGCAAGTGTGCCAACCTTGTTTGGTGAAGCAGGTGAAAATTTTAAAGCATACAATGTTAACGCACACCGTCATTGGCCAGAGATTAAGCAAGAGCTAGAGTTTGTTAATACAGAGGATGTAAATTTAGTGTTTACACCACATTTAGTACCCATGGTGCGTGGAATTTTTGCAACGTTATACATGACTAATTCAGATAAATCTTTTGACTTGGTTGATTTGTATAAGAAGCAATACAAAGACGAGCCATTTGTGCAAGTGTTAGATGAGGGTGTTTTGCCAGAAACCAAACATGTTCGTGCCTCTAATCAGTGTATGTTGTCAGTTTCGCGTCCTTATAATGGCGAAACCGTAGTAATCTTGTCAGTTATTGATAACTTGGTTAAAGGCGCTGCAGGGCAGGCCATCCAAAACATGAATTTAATGTTTAATATCGAAGAAACTACCGGTTTGTTGCAACCAGGTCTTTTCCCATAAAGCTGTAATTATTCGTCAAACGTATGGATATTCTTAGCCTTTCTCAGCAAAAAAGAAGCCAAGTCAGTTTGCATCAAACTGGTATATATCAAACTGGCTCATACTTACTTTCGTTTGGTTTTACTGCGGTATTCTTTTTAATTTCTCTATATGCAGCATATTGGATTGGTGGCAATGGATTAAATATTCCTTTTATATCTTCTCAGAGTAATCCTGAATTAGAATTTGAAAGTAGTGATCAAAAGATAAAGTATCTAGAAAAAACCATCCGCGAATTAGAGCACGACTTAGCTTATGTGCAACGTTCAACTAAGGTTGAGCTTGCCGCAGTAGAGGAAATGAAAAAAACTCTACAAAGTAAAGATCTTGAATTGTTAGAATTAAATCAAGAGTTACATTTTTATAATACACTTTACACAGCTAATGCTGATAATACTCTGGTGCATGTTAAAGCGTTTGATTTGCATAAGGATTTAGTCACTAATAAATTTGTTTATGAGTTGGTATTAACCGGTGTGCCAAAAAAGAATGAAAAAAAAGTTTCAGGTATCATTGGTTTGAGTGTAGATGGGGAAGAACAGGATATTTTAAAACGTTTGGTGTTTGAAGATGCAAGCGAAGTATCTGAAACCTCATTAACCTTTTCTTTTAAGTATTTCCAGAAAATCTCTGGTAGCTTTTCATTGCCCGATGAATTTGAACCATCAATGGTGCACCTAGAAGTGAGGCGTGATCAAAACAATAAACAACCCATTGCTGTCAGCTATAGTTGGGATGAAATTTTCAGTAAAAGTTAAAGCGGGTTTATATGGCATTTAAGAAAAAAATTAAAACCATGCGTGTGGATACATTGATAGGTAAACACTCAAGAATTGTGGGCGATATCCTCTATACAGGAGGCGTGCATATTGAGGGTGAGGTTGAAGGTAATCTTATGGCTGAAGAAGTAGAGAAAGGATTTGTTGTGGTGAGTGAAACAGGACTCGTCAAGGGTGAGATTCGAGGGCCAACAGTCATTGTCTATGGAACAGTAAATGGTGATGTCTATGCCACTGGAACTATCGAACTTGCTGCAACGGCTAAAATAAACGGTAGTGTTTACTATAATTTATTGGAAATGACCACAGGGGCAGAAGTGAACGGCAATCTTATTCATCAGCAAAGTCCTCGTGAAAAGCTTGGGAAGGCTTAATATTTAGCCTAAAGCAGCCACTTTGGAATAGTTGACTAAATTACTAAGGTAATGTTAGTGTATTAGCAAGTTCTAACATATATTATTGGAGTAACCATGTCCGCAACTGAAACTGCGCAAACAACCGCGCCATCTGCGCCGCCAGCAACTCTTGTATTTACCGATGCTGCAGCGAATAAAGTTCAGCAACTGATTGACGAAGAAAAGAACGATAACCTCAAGTTACGTGTTTTTGTAAGCGGAGGAGGTTGTTCAGGATTCCAATATGGATTTACTTTCGATGAAAATCTACAAGACGGCGATACATCTGTAGTGAATTCAGGAGTGACACTTCTAGTTGACCCAATGAGCTATCAGTATTTAATGGGTGCTGAAATTGATTATTCTGAAGGTTTAGAAGGTGCTCAATTTGTGATTCGTAATCCAAATGCACAAACTACCTGTGGCTGTGGATCATCATTTTCTCCTGGCTAATGAAATTTATTCACTTTCTTTCAAAAAGCGCTCATTTGAGCGCTTTTTTTTTGCCATGTGTAAAAGCAATTTGTTTTAGAATAAGCCTATATACATAACAAAAATATCTTGGACAGTAGCTATGCATAAAAAAGTTTCAGAAATTATAAATGAGTTTTCGGAATGGGGGCTATTTATACGTCAAGAAGGTCCGGATAATTTAATTAGCGGTATGCCAGATATATATGAATGCGGTGATGGGGATCTAGTTTTTGTTGAAAGTGAAGATTATGTGCAAGATGTTCTAAGTAAGGGCCCCTCTGCAATCATTACGAATGAAAAACTAATTGATCATTTTAAAGGGATGACTAATTCAAGTATTCTTGTAAGTAAAAATGCAAAGTTAGCGCAAGCACTGTTACGTCAGGCCTATGTGGATCGTGATCTTAGAGATAATGGTTGGCCTAAAATACATCCTTCAGCTGTTATTCATGAAACAGCAGTGCTTCAGGATAATGTAAGTGTTGGTCCAAATGCAGTGCTCTCCAAAAATGTAAGTGTTGGTGCAAACTGTAATGTAATGGCAAATGCAGTGATAGAAGAAAATGTACAAATAGGGTCGAATACCACAATCCATGCTAATGCAACGATAGCTTATGATTGTGTGATTGGTGATGACTGTATTATCAAATCAGGTGCAGTAATTGGAATGGAGGGGTTTGGGTTTGCACAAGATGAAAATCAAAAAAGTTATCGTGTGCCCCAGCTGGGGAATGTGATTATAGGTAATGATGTGATGATTGGAGCGAATGCAACAATTGACCGTGCAACCTTTAAAAATACTCATATTGCAGATGGATGTAAGTTTGATAATCAAGTGCATATCGCACATAACGTGCAAGTTGGTGAAGATGGTTTGATCACTGCGCAGTGTGCGGTGGCAGGTTCCACTATTATTGGTAAAAGAATGAGATGCAGTGGGCAATCCGGTATCTTGGATCATCTAAACATTGTGGATGATGTGATTTTTGTGCAACGTGCAGGAGTAAGTCAAGATGTGAGTGAATCAGGCATATATGCTGGGCACCCTCTCCAGCCTTTGCGTAAATGGTTTAAAAACGTGGCGGTCTCGAAACAGCTGGATGAG
>CALAJL010000119.1 GCA_937922735.1 uncultured Gammaproteobacteria bacterium
TGGTTATGAAGTCATATCAAAATATACTGTTGAATGACCGCTATTGGCCGAAAGTGGACATTAAGGCTAAGTAAAGATTTGAATAGAAGCAACCTCCTTGTTGCATCACTTAAGCGTACATCCACATCACTCTGGTAATAATTCTTTTTCGGATTGGATGTTCTTTTTTTCTCGTAAAATGATAATGCCTGCTGAAATAATCAATAGAGCACCTGTTATCGTTAATAATGTGACCAGTTCATTCCAGAATATCCAACCAATCAACGCGGCAAATAAAATAGAAGAATAAGTAAAGGGTGCGATACGACTCGCAGGTGCAAGAAGATATGCTTTAGTTAAAAATAACTGACCTAATGTACCTAAACCGCCTAATAAAATAAGTAACCACCATTCTTTGATTTCTGGATTTTGCCAAAACCAAAACATAGGAATTGAAGAAATGATTAAACTGATTAAACCAAAGTAGAATACAATTCTGCTTGTGGGTTCTGTTATAGACATTCTTCGTATGGTGACTTTGGCAAGGGCTGCCAATGCGCCTCCCATTAAGCCGGCGAGGGATGCAATGTGTACGGTACCAGTTGGCTTAATCACTAACACGACACCAAGAAAACCAATCATGATCGCCATCATGGCACGTAGTGATACATGTTCACCTAACCATAGAAAAGCAATGATGGGGATAAATAAGGGTGCACTTATTTTCAGCAACATGGCATCTGCTAGAGGTAATTCAGATAGGGCATAGAAGAAACAATACATAGCCGTTACGCCTGATAAGGATCTTAAGAAATGCCATTTAATATTATCCGTCTTCAATGTGCTTACACCGAGCTTAAATATAAGAGGTAATAGGATAAGCAAACCAAAAAGGTTTCTAAAAAATAGAATGTTTTGGCTAGGTAAATTTTCTGAGAGTAATTTTACTAATGAGCCCATGCCTACAAAACATAGTTCTGCAAACATCGCTAACATACATCCTAGAATTAAATTATTAGTGCGCATAGATAAAAATATTCTTACTGGATGAGCTCTATAAGAATATTTTGAGTCTTATTGGCAAGTAGTTCATGTAGCTAGCTGCCTTCAAAGGGTAACTGCCTGTGGTTGGTGAATAAGGAGGGAATGCTTTTAAACTGGGCTCAAATTCGCTGTTCTAGGGCAATTATATTATCTAATAATGATTTTCTTCCTAGCAATAGAGTCCATCGCTTACCATTAGCTTGTTTCCAAAGAATGATAGATCGAATACCCGCTAGAAGAAGTGCCCTAATTTTGCTGGCATTCTGGTCCATTTTTAAATAGACGGGATCCCCTTCGATGATCACTTTAGGTCCAAGAGGGCTGATTATTTCACGATAAAGTCCTCCTAAATCTTGGGTGATGTCGTCAAATGATTCTGCAATGGAATCATATTGATTGCTGATACGTTCTATCTGACTGCCTAAAGATGATAATGATTGTTTGTTTTCTTCAAGTTTTGAAGATAGATACATTAAGTTGATGGCATAACGTGTTCGTTCAATGGCATGTTTTTCGCTTTTGTTCTGCAAGGCTGTCTTGAGTGTTTGAATGCCAAGCTGAAGATTTTCTATTGAGCCATACACTTCTGTATAATTATCAGGATTGAGCTTTAATACGCTTTCAATTGTTGCATTCATGCATGAATGTTGGATAACACCTTCCCAAGCAATATTTTGAACCAGTGCTAATGACTGGTATAAGCCAGCAAGTGCAATGGTTTGATCTTTTGAAACGGTAAACACGATGTAAAGCCAATGTAATTATTTATAACGGTCTTCAATGATAGCACCACCCAAGCATTTATCACCTTGATAAAGCACTACGCTTTGCCCTGGCGTTATCGCCCATTGTGGTTCTTCGAATAATACTTCATAGCTTTTGTCGTTGAAAAGTCTAATCGAACAAGCTTGGTCTGTTTGTCTGTAGCGAGTCTTAGCTTTCAAATTGTCTAATTTAGTGGGTGGCGCGCCTGCTATCCAATGGAACTCTTTCGTGCGAAGCTTTGAATGAAATAAAGATTCATGATGATGGCCTTGGACTACATATAGGCAGTTTGATCCAACATCTTTTTTGGTTACGTACCAAGGTTCCTCGGAATATTCGCGTTGACCACCAATTCCTAAGCCTTGACGTTGTCCGATGGTATAAAACATAACTCCATCATGTTGGCCAATTACTTTGTCATCTAATGTTTTAGTATCGCCGGGTTGTGCAGGGATATAATTTTTTAGAAAGTCCTTAAACTTTCGTTCGCCAATAAAACAAATACCGGTACTGTCTTTTTTGTCAAAGGTATCAAATTTGTTATCTTTGGCAATCTTTCTAACTTCGGATTTTTCTATCTTACCAATTGGGAATAATGATTTAGATAATTGTTGGTGATCCAGTGTATGTAAAAAATAACTTTGATCTTTATTAGTGTCTAGGCCTTTAAACAATGAAGTATCTGTATTGGTAATTTCACAGTTAGCGTAATGTCCCGTAGCGATATAATCAGCGTCCAAGGTAAGTGCATGTTCTAGAAAAGCATTAAATTTAATTTCTTTATTGCATATTATGTCTGGATTTGGGGTTCGGCCTGCGCGATATTCAGTTAAAAAATATTCAAACACTCTGTCCCAATATTCACTAGAGAAGTTTACGGTATGTAGCGGTATACCAATTTGATCACAGATGCTTTGTGCGTCTGCCAAGTCAACCGATGCAGAGCAGTATTCGTCTTCGTCGTCTTCTTCCCAATTTTTCATAAACAAGCCTTCAACTTTGAAGCCTTGTTTTTGTAAGAGGTATGCGGCAACGGAAGAGTCGACACCTCCAGACATGCCAACTATGATTTTATCCGTCATACTTATTTGTCACAAAATAAAAGACAGAAGGTGCATTACCAATGTTGATGGATGCTTCGCATCATATCTAAATCTTGACGCTTTCCAGATAGGTAATCTTTTAAGCTTTCGCTTACTAAAGTGCTTCTGATTCTAGTTTCAGGTAATGCCAAGATCTCATCTCGATGGTACCATTTCGCATTCAATATCCCGTCATCGAGTTCTGTGGTGATTTGTTGTTTGCTGCAGTCACCACAGAAAGTAAAACGCAAAAAGGTTTCGTCTTTGCGGGGGTGTTGCCATTGGTAAATGCCAACCAATGCAGTGGGGTAAAATTCCCAACCTGTTTCTTCTAGTGTTTCACGTTGAGCGGCTTCTATAAGCGTTTCGCCAGACTCCCAATGACCAGCAGGTTGATTGAGTACCGGAGTTCCTTCGATCATTTCTTCAACCAAAAGGAATTCTTCTTCTCGTTCAATAACTGCTGCGACGGTTATGTGTGGTTCCCAGTTCATAATGTATATCTGTATTTTTTATGTATTTGAATTGTGTATTTTTGCTTAGTGGCCTAATGGATAGAATGGATATTGATGTGATCTACAACTAATTGACATATAAGAATGTCAGTTATTTGTATTTAATTCAATATCATGGAGTAATTAATTAAACTAAATTATTGAAATGGGTTGAAACTTACTCTGTTTGCACCCATCTTAACGATGTATTACACAGTATCCTTACAGTAAGCCAAATGGTGCGTTTTAGATATTGTCACTAGGCTGCACAATAGTGCTGTATATAATATTAACTTAAAAGCTTGCCAATAGAGTATGTCTGATCAAGAAGAAATTCGCCACGATGATGGATTGGCGGTCCAAGAGGCTAAGCCTAAGACCAAGCAACCTCGGATGTACAAAGTTGTGATATTGAATGATGATTACACTCCAATGGAGTTTGTCGTACATATTTTAGAGAACTTTTTTAAGATGAATCGTGAAAAAGCTACTCGCATCATGTTGCACGTACACACCCGTGGCAAAGGGGTATGTGGTGTATTTACCCGCGATGTTGCAGAAACAAAAGTTGCCCAAGTAAATGACTATTCAAGGATGAATAACCACCCGTTACTTTGCGCCATGGAAGAGGCTTAAGTAGAGGTTTTAAAGATAGGTACTCATGCTAAATAAAGAGTTAGAATTTACACTAAACGTTGCTTTTAAAGAGGCGCGTGAGAAGCGGCATGAATTTATGACCGTTGAACATTTGTTACTTGCGCTTACACAAAACCCGGCTGCTGCAGATGTGCTGCGCGCATGTGGAGCGGACTTAACAAAACTCGCTACTGAACTTGCAGAATTCATTGGTGATAACACGCCAGTCTTGCCTGAAGATGATGATCGAGATACTCAACCAACCCTAGGTTTTCAACGTGTGTTACAACGCGCGGTTTTTCATGTGCAATCCTCTGGTAAGAAAGATGCGGAAGTGACGGGTGCAAATGTTTTAGTTGCGATATTCGGAGAACAAGAATCTCACGCAGTTTATCTTTTAGGTCAGCATGATGTTGCAAGACTAGATGTGGTGAATTTTATTGCTCATGGCATTTCAAAAGTGCCAATGGAGTCAGAAAGCGAATTAACAGGTGATCCTGAAGTAGATTTGAATGGTGACGCCCCCGCGCCAAAACCTTTGGAACGATTTGCTACTAATCTCAATGCTCGTGCCATTGAAGGTAAAATTGATCCTTTAATTGGTCGTGACAATGAAATTGAGCGTGTAGTGCAAATACTATGTCGTCGTCGTAAAAATAATCCTTTATTAGTAGGTGAGGCGGGTGTTGGTAAAACTGCGATTGCAGAAGGTCTCGCTAAGCGAATTGTTGAAAAGGAAGTTCCTGAAATATTACAAGACAGTACAATCTACTCATTAGATTTGGGCGGCTTAGTTGCCGGCACTAAATATCGCGGTGATTTTGAAAAGCGACTTAAAGGAGTGCTGCATCAACTAAAAGAAGAAGAGGGTGCCATTCTTTTCATTGATGAAATTCATACTGTAATCGGTGCTGGCTCAGCTTCAGGTGGAGTAATGGATGCATCTAACTTAATTAAACCGATGTTAAGTTCTGGCGAGCTTAAATGTATTGGTTCAACTACGTACCAAGAATTCCGTGGTGTATTCGAAAAAGATCGCGCCTTAGCTAGAAGATTCCAAAATATTGAGGTGGATGAGCCTTCAGTTGATGAAACTTATCAAATTCTAAAAGGTTTGCGAAGTCGTTTTGAAGAGCATCATGATGTTAAGTATTCGGATAAAGCGCTTAAAACAGCTGCAGAACTTGCGGACAAATATATTAATGATCGTTTTATGCCAGATAAGGCCATCGATGTAATTGATGAAGCTGGGGCGAATATGAATATTAAGCCTAAATCTTCACGTAAAAAAACTATTTCGGTTAAGCAGATTGAAAATGTAGTATCAAAAATTGCACGAATTCCGCCTAAGCATGTAAGTTCTGATGATACGACTGTGTTGAAGAATTTAGAGCGTGATTTAAAGCTGGTTGTGTTTGGTCAAGATGATGCGATCACCACTCTATCCACTGCAATTAAAATGTCACGTTCAGGTATCGGAGATGAAGAAAAGCCAATTGGCTCATTCTTGTTTGCAGGGCCTACTGGTGTTGGTAAAACAGAAGTAACAAAACAGTTGTCAATGATACTGGGTATCGAATTATTACGATTTGATATGTCTGAATATATGGAGCGTCATACCGTTTCACGTTTAATCGGTGCGCCTCCTGGATATGTGGGATTTGATCAAGGTGGCTTGTTAACTGATGCTGTGCTGAAAGCACCTCATTGTGTATTGCTGTTGGATGAAATTGAAAAAGCACATCCCGATGTATTTAATCTTTTATTACAGATAATGGATCACGGTACGTTGACTGATACTAATGGCCGGAAAGTAGATTTCCGAAATGTGATTTTAGTAATGACTACTAATGCGGGTGCATCGGAAATGAGTCGTAGCAGTGTTGGATTCACCTCTCAAGATCATCAGGCAGATGGAATAGAAATAATTAAACGCACGTTCACGCCTGAGTTCAGGAACCGTATGGATGCGATTATTCAATTCTCACCGCTTGATAAGAAAACAATTCTCTATGTGGTAGAAAAGTTTGTTTCTAAACTTGAAGCACAACTCGAATCAAAAAATATTGAGATACAGGTTGAAGCTTCTGCTAAAGAATGGATAGCTGAACGTGGTTACGATGTGAAAATGGGTGCACGTCCGATGGAGCGTGTTATTCAAGAGCACATCAAGAAACTACTTGCTGAAGAAATTCTATTTGGCCGTTTGGAAAACGGAGGAAAAGTTGTGATTCGCGCTAGTGATGAAGTTGATGTTGAGGGTTCAGAGAACGGTCTGGAAATAGAGTATTTAGAAGAAGTTACTAGTTAGATTTAGGATATGTTTATCTAAGTAATGTTAACGATTATTGGCGTATAGGTTCTTAGATAAATTACTTTAATATTTTTTGTCAATATATGTGCAGTAGAGTGTTATACATTGTGTTACTGCAAGGTCTGTCACTTTCCACGGAAAGTAATTCTTCCTTTAGTTAAGTCATAGGGTGTCATTTCAACTGTGACTTTGTCGCCAGTCAAAATTTTAATATAGTGTTTACGCATTCGACCAGAAATATGAGCAGTAATAATATGCCCATTTTCAAGCTCAACGCGAAACATCGTGTTAGGTAGGGTTTCCATTACGGTGCCCTCCATTTCAATTTGGTCTTCCTTAGCCATACAGCTCCCGTACATATACGTACACATATTAATAAGTCGCACATTATGAGAGAAGAAAAAAATAAAACAAGCGATTTGATTTATGAGTACAATATCGCGGTCAAAAACCCCATCAAATAACCCAGATATAACGAATTATCTGTAAAATATCAGCATTTATAATAATGAGTCACACATATTTATTTCCCGGCCAAGGTTCTCAATCAGTCGGTATGCTTGCCGAGCTAGCGAGCAAATATCCCGAAGTGAACCAAACTTTTGAGCAGGGTTCAGAGATTTTGAAACAGGATTTATGGACATTAGTCACTGATGGTCCTGAAGAAGCTCTAAACCGTACTGAAAATACTCAGCCAATCATGCTTTGTTCAAGTGTAGCGGTATGGAAAATTTGGACTAAACAGTTATCTTCACCACCCGCATATATGGCTGGTCATAGTTTTGGTGAGTACACAGCTTTGGTATGTTCAGGTGTACTTGATTTTGATGCAGTGGTGCCTCTTGCTCGATTTCGTGGAGAGGTAATGCAGCAAGCCGTTCCTGAAGGTAAGGGTGCGATGGCCGCAGTATTAGGTTTGGATAATGATAAGCTTACTGAAGTATGTTCCGATGTTTCACAAGGTGAAATTGTAGAAGCCGTAAATTTCAACGCTCCTGGTCAAGTTGTTATTGCGGGAGATTCTACTGCGGTGGCTCGAGCGATAAATGCAGCGAAAGAGGTCGGCGCAAAACGTGCAGTAATGTTACCTCTTAGTGTGCCTTCGCACAGTAGTTTGATGCAGCCTGCAGCAGAGAAGTTGCGTGAATATCTAAATGATTTAACATTTACTACGACGGATATAAAAGTTATTCATAATGCAGATGTGAAAGTGCATGCTGGTGAAGATGACATTAAGAATGCTTTATATTTGCAGCTGTTTAATCCTGTGCGTTGGGTGGAGACAATTCAATATGTAGTTGGTCAAGGTACTCAGAAATTTGTGGAGTTAGGGCCTGGCAAAGTGCTTACTGGATTAAGCAAGCGTATTGATAAAAGTGTCCCATGTTATGGTGTGCATGATTTGAAAAGCTTAGAGTTAGCGCTAGAAAATGTATCAGAATAGGTAAAATTATTAATTATGGATAAGCAAGTTGCACTGGTAACCGGTGCTAGCAGAGGTATTGGTAAAGCAATTTTACATGCTTTAGCGTCAGATGGATATTTAGTTGTAGGCACCGCCACCTCAGAAAGTGGTGCTAATACTATTCAAGAAGCATTGAATTCAAATGGGTACGAGGGTCAAGCTTTAGTACTTGATGTGACACAAGATGATTCAATAAAAGCATGCCTCAATAATATTAAAGAAAAATATGGTGCACCAACTATATTGATTAACAATGCAGGTATCACTAAAGACAATTTGTTGATGCGCATGAAAGATGAAGAATGGAACGATGTAATCAACACGAATTTGTCATCAATGTATCGGCTTTCAAAAGCTTGTATGCGAGATATGATGAAAGCTAAAACAGGACGAATCGTAAATATTTCCTCCGTGGTGGGTGCTTCTGGCAATGCTGGACAAACAAATTACTCTGCAGCTAAAGCAGGAATATTTGGTTTTACAAAATCTCTAGCTCAAGAAATAGGCTCACGTGGAATAACGGTCAACGCCATTGCACCAGGCTTTATTGAGACAGATATGACGGATGAACTTAATGAAGATCAACAAAAGGCATTGATGAGTAAAATTCCAATGGGACGCATGGGAAGTGTCAAAGATATCGCTGAAGCGGTGAAATTCTTGGTTTCGGAGAGTGCAGGTTATATAACAGGTGAAACAATTCATATTAACGGTGGGCTATATATGGCCTAGAATATGTTAAATAAAAACGTATTCTTACATAAGCTATATCGCCTAAATCCTTGTATCTATTCATTAAAACCAATTTGAACCCTAGATTTACTGTTAAGACTAATTTGGTATTACGCCAGATTGATGGTATTCATGAAGATGGCAAGGCGATAACCTTTTCAATACAATAGCGACCCGATTTAGGAAGGTCTGAAAATTTTTGCATAGAGGAAGCAATTTTATGAGCACAAACGAAGAAAGAGTTAAAAAGATCATTGTTGAGCAATTAGGTGTTAGCGAAGATGAAGTGAAAGAAAATGCATCTTTTGTTGATGATCTAGGTGCAGACTCTCTAGACACTGTTGAATTAGTGATGGCTTTGGAAGAGGAATTTGAGTGTGAAATTCCTGATGAATCAGCTGAGAAAATTACTACCGTTAAAGAAGCAATTGATTACGTTAATAACAATAAATAACTTTTAAGCTTATATGTTGTTTTCTTGGGCAGAGTTGTTGCGTTTAGTGGCAACCCTGCTTAATCATTTTTAAGTTATCTAATACAAAGTAAATACTATGTCACGTAGACGTGTAGTCGTAACCGGTTTAGGAATCGTATCACCAATCGGCTCAACCATTGAGAAAGCTTGGGATAATATCAAAGCTGGTAACAGCGGAATTTCCAAAATTGATTGTTTTGATGCTAGCGAGTTTTCTGTGCAAATTGCGGGTCAAACTCGTGATTTCGTTGTGGATGATTACTTGAGTAAAAAGGACCAACGTAAGATGGATCCTTTTATTCACTATGGAATCGGTGCAGGCATACAAGCTATAAATGATTCTGGTTTTGAAGTCACTGAAGAAAATGCAGACCGCATTGGTGTCGCAATAGGAAGTGGTATAGGTGGTTTACCGGGGATAGAAAAAAGTAACGAGGCTTATTTGCAAGGTGGACCAAAAAAGATTTCACCATTTTTTGTTCCCAGTAATATTATCAATATGGTTTCTGGCAACTTATCAATTATGAAAGGCTTGCGTGGACCCAATATCTCAATTGTTTCTGCCTGCACAACGGGTACT
>CALAJL010000120.1 GCA_937922735.1 uncultured Gammaproteobacteria bacterium
GTCTGAATGAGTTAGCTCTTGATGCCGTTTTATTAGTTTTTCTGGTTCTTTGTTTTGCATGAAAAATTAATGACTTCGATTACGTTCGGATCAAGTGTGTTTTTGAAAACGTGTCATGCCAAGTACGGTGTTGCTTGTCCCATATACTCCAGAAGAATCCGAGTCCTAAGGCTAACCAAGATACTATGGCCATTGCAAAACGTAATAATGAAGTTTTCCAGGTAACTAAAGAACCGTCTTCATTTACTAGTTTAATTTTCCAGGTGCGCATACCCAATGTTTGCCCGCCATGTGTCCAAAACCAAGCAAAGAAAAGATATGCAGTAAAGAAGATATACGCTTGAAATAAAAAGAAATATGGGTCTTCAGGTTTGATGCCAGTAGGTATTACGATAATAAATGAAGCTACGAAAATTACTGTAAGTAATAAAAAGAAATCATAGAGCATTGCGCCAAAACGTCTTCTTAATGAAACATGCTGGTTGTTATTTTGTTGGTTATCTTTTTTTTGGGTTTGCATATAGAAAGGGTAAAAGCTTGCAAAAGTTGATTTTATTATGTGAAATTCATAGACTAAGGTCTTGCAGGTTAAGTATAGCTATTTAATCGCTAAAAGATTGAAAATAATTAGAAACGGATTTTGCAGAAGTGAGTTGGTAAGAATTAGCCCAATAGAGTATAGGAGCTACCTTGCGAGTATATAAAATTAATATTGCATATTTTTTTCGCAACTGTTTACCCATCCCGATAACATTACTTCAGGTTGCGCGTAAGAAGTTGCATTCTTATGAGTGATACTTCATACATGCCACCTGATCAGCCTGTTATTGAGGCTTTTCTAGATACATTGTGGGTTGAGCATGGTTTAAGTGAAAATACTTTATCTGCATATCGAAATGATCTAATTGGTTTGTCTAAGTGGTTATCTAAGGCAACCGTTAATATCACCGAAGCACGTCGAGATCATTTGTTAGATTACTTGTCTTATCGTGTGCAGCAGGGCAGCATGCCGCGAACATCAGCAAGGCTTTTATCCAGTATTCGACGTTTTTATCGTTATCTTGTGCGCCAAGGGGCCGTTCAAAAAGACCCGTCTTCGCAAATTGAATTCCCTAAACTCGGTAAACCACTTCCTGAAACTTTATCTGAGGAAGAAGTAGAACGTTTGCTAGCAGCGCCTAATGTTAATAAAGCTCATGGTGTGCGAGATCGAGCAATGTTGGAAGTGCTTTATGCGTGTGGCTTACGAGTGAGTGAATTAATTGGTTTAACGTTAAGTCAGGTGAACTTAAATCATGGCGTGATCCGCGTAACCGGTAAAGGTAACAAAGAACGTTTAATTCCATTTGGCGAGCAGGCAAACGAGTGGATTTCACGTTTCATTAATGAAGCGCGTGCTGATCTTCTGAAGAATAATCGTCAGAGTGATTCATTATTTGTTTCGAATCGTGGTACAGCAATGACACGCCAAGCGTTTTGGCATTTAATTAAAAAGCATTCGAAAAATGTGGGTATCACTAAACATCTATCACCGCATACACTTAGGCATGCATTTGCGACTCATTTACTCAATCATGGGGCTGACTTGCGAGTTGTTCAAATGTTGCTTGGTCATAGTGATTTGTCTACCACGCAGATCTATACTCATGTTGCCCAGGCGAGATTGCAGGAGTTGCATCAAAAACATCACCCTAGAGGCTAAGCCAGTCCTAGTCAGATAATTTGCTTCAGGGCTAGCTCAGCGGGTAATTACTCCACTCCAAAGGATGAAATTATTCTCCAAGATTCGGGTCTTATATAGTAAGGTTTATATAAGATCATCTATCCAATTCAAATTTACCAATTCAAATATAAATAGGGAAATTTCCATGTATAAGTTAATTGTATCTTTCATTGTCGCCATATTCTGTGTGCAAGTTGCATCGGCAGGTGAGGCAGAAGATATTGCCAATATCATTGAACGCTTAGAAAAAGTAGCGCCTCAGGATAAGCCAGAATCTATAAAACCAACGGCTATTAAAGGATTGTATGAAGTAGTGTTTGGCTCTGACATTTTTTATACCTCTGGTGATGGTCGTTATGTAATACAGGGGGCTTTGGTTGATTTGGATACCAATGAAAATCTAACAGAAACCACACGTACTGATATTCGTAAAAGTTTAATGGGTAAGCTAAATGAGTCAGAAATGATTGTATTTTCTCCCGAGAAGACGCGTCATACATTGACCGTATTTACAGATATTGATTGCGGATATTGCCGGAAACTACATGCTGAAATGGAAGAGCTAAATAGCTACGGTGTAGAAGTGCGTTATATGATGTTTCCACGTAGTGGTCCAAACACCCCGTCATTTCAAAAAGCGGTAAACGTATGGTGTGCAAAAGATCAGCAAATTTCGATGACGAAGGCTAAGGCTGGTGAAAGTTTGCCAGAAGCTAATTGTGACAATCCAATTGGTTCGCAATTTAATGTTGGTCAACAGTTGGGGGTAACAGGTACTCCTGCATTGCTTTTAGATGATGGCACGCTAATTCCTGGCTATCGCCCAGCAAAAGACTTGGCAGCAATGCTAGACGAGCAAGCAAAAGCAAAATAAGTTACTCGAACTACCATTTGCATACTCAATTGATTTGGAAAAATTACTCCAGCACTTTATAACGTAAAGTCATAGAGTGCTGGAATGGCTGTAAACAATATTGATGCACGGATTGTTTTCTCTGGGTACAGCTTTTTTACGGCATAAATGTATGTGTCGATCTGATGTTGATACTGTTGTGCAGCCTCATGCATAGTATCGGCGCCCACCTCTCTAGTGGTTTTGTAATCAATTATCCATGCTTGGTTTTTGTCTATTATCAGGTGGTCAATAATTCTATATAAGACTTTTCCATTTTTGATAAAGCTGATGGGTACTTCTTTTAAAACTTCTTGACCGTTTTTTGAATTAAATATTTGATCAAGACCAGTAGATTCTAAGCAATTCTTAACTTCTAGTACTGCACTTTCAAATTCCTGCTTTAATAGCTTTATTCCAAGAAAAGATTCTACTTTACTCTTTAGACTTTCAAGTTCTTCTAAGCTTTCTGGCTTTATTAGCTCAAATATTTTGTGAACTAACGTTCCATAATTCGCATATTCCACGTCTTTCGGGGTGTCTTCATTCTCAGTTGCTTCTTGTACAGGCAATGGTTTGCTTAAGTCACAGGTGGTTGATGGCTGGTAGGCAGGTTGAGTGGATTCTTTGATTTCAATCGAAGGCAGCGATCCATAACTAGAATTCCATACTGTTAGTTCATTATTTTTGAATTCTTCGTTAAGTGCATTACTCATCATGTAGTGCCATGAGTTTTTTGCTGATTGTTTCGAAGCTGTTCCACTGATGTATAAATATTGCTTAGCGCGTGTAAGCGCAACATATAGTAAGTTTAATTCTTCTTTAGCATGAGTATCTATTTCATTATCAATGATAGATTGTGAAGTTTTATCAATGCTATCTTTTCTTCCCAATAAGAAGAATTGTTCGGGTCTTCGTGCATGTGACGGCCAAGAGATAATTGACTGATAAGTATGGGGCTGTGGTTTCTTAGGGCCAGTATCGACAAGAAATACGACTGGAGACTCAAGTCCCTTGGCTGAATGAATCGTCATTATTTGCACAGCATTTTGGTCTTGCTGAAGTTGCCCGGTGCTTGAGTGAACGGTGGGGGGGTTGGTTTGCATGGCGGTTAAGAATGATTGAATGCTGGAATAGCGTCCTGCGTCTAAGTCAAGGCTCAGTTGCAAAAGGGCGATTAAGTTATCGATAACTTGAGTGTTTAATCCATCAATATCTTCTTGAGGTAAGCTGCTTGTGTAACGCGACAATAAGTTCGTTTCAAAATAGATGTGATCTAGCAAGTCATGCACAGGCAATGTGTTTGACATGTCGCGCCAGTTTTGAAGTTGAGCATGGGCATGTTTGGCTACTTCGTTGTTTGAAGTATCGCTATAAGATTTTAGTTTTTCATGCCAAGAGTCTTCGGGTCGGCTAGCAATTTCCATCATGTCTTGATCGTTCATTGCGTATAAGGGTGAACGAAGTACTTGTGCTAAGGCTAAATCATTATGTGATTGGGTCAGATAAGTGAGCAATGAAAGAATATCTTGCACTTCCAGTCTATTTATAAATTCACCATCATATGTGCTGCTGAAAGGGATTTTTTGTTCACTTAGTGCAAGCTCAAGCTGTGCGAGATGAGTTCGATTTCTGGCAAGGATAAGAATATCTTTATAATTAATCGCCCTTGGGGTTTGCTTGTCCAATATTGGCGTGGCATTAGAAATTAATTCACTAATATTTTCAGCAACGAGTTGTCCTTCAAGTTGGTGGCTATTGTCTTCAATATTAACTCTAGCTTCTTGTAATGGGTCACGAAAACCTTGTTGAATTGGTTCTTCGGCATCCTCATGTTCGGCTTGTGTGAGTGCGTGTACTTGTACTTGTCCCCATAGTTCGGATTGAATAGCTTGATGAGTGTTAAAGTGGTTTAAATCTATATCTTGTTGGGAAAAAACCTTGTTTACAAAATTTATAATTGCGGGAGATGAGCGATATGAATCATCTGTTTCCAAAAGTTGCGCATTGAGATTTTCTTTTGCCCACTCAGCAGCAGCAAACTGCAATTCTGAATTCGCGCGTCGAAAACCATAAATGGATTGTTTCGCGTCCCCAACAAAAAATAAGCTTCGGTGATTGTCATGTGAATCGATAGCAAGTTCGGTCAGCAATGGAAATAGTAAGTTCCACTGAGTAGGGTTTGTGTCCTGGAATTCATCAATTAAAATATGTTGAATACGTTGGTCTAGCTTGTACTGAATCCAAGCAGCGCTTTCATGTTGATTGAGAAGAAGGTAGGTGTACCATTCCAGGTCATCAAAATCTAAAGCATGTTGGCTAAATTTTATTTTTTGATATTCCACTAAGAGCAGATGACCCGCATGAAACCAAGCTTGATTAAATTCAAGCAATGACTCTTTTTTGAGCACATCTAAATGGCCTGAAATTCTTTCACATAGAGATGTATGTAAAGAAATAAAAGCTTGTACTTTCTCTGTTCCTAAGCTTTTTTCAAGGGTCTTACTGGCTTTTATTTCACGCTTCTCCATTTTGCTAGTGAAGAAAATTGTAGTAATTCTATTTACATGGGCATTCTTGATTGGGCCTTGTTCTAAAACAGATGACAAAATTCCGCTATAAGATATATAGGTCTTCGTTTTGTGGGCAGAAAGATAAGTTAAGTATTCTTCTAATGCGGGGATGAGCGAGTTTATATCGCTGTCCGTATCATGTTGATTGGGAAAGATGAGTTGTTTTAGGCGGTTGTATGCATACCGATCGGGTTGTTCTTGGTTTTCAGTAAAACTTCTCCAGTCACTTCTTGAATTAATAAAGGTATCAAGCACTTCATTGACATTATTTACTGTGTTGCAGTGTCGTAACAGTGTAAATAGAGACTTGCTTAATTCTTGATCGCCTTGCTCTGCGTTTCTAAATAACTTCTTTCGTGCTTCCTGTTTCGTCTCGTCATTATTTTCAATTACGTGAAAGCCAGCGGGTACGCCAGCATGTATAGCAAATCGTTTTAGAATGTCCTGACAAAATGCATGAAATGTGGTGATACGTATTTCATACTCAGAAAATAATAATTCCTCATATAATCTCCTAGCTTTTGCTATGCTTGCGCCATCATGTGGGTGAGATAGGCTTTGCAGAATGGTTTTAACTTGTGAATCTTCTGCTGTCGCCCAATCCGCGAGTACTTTCATTAAGCGTTCCTGCATCTCCGTTGCAGCTTTACGAGTGAAAGTGATCGCGAGTATATGAGAGGGTTCTATTCCACTAAGTAATAGTTTAAGTATTCGATGAACAAGGAGATGAGTTTTACCACTGCCGGCCGATGCAAATACTGCGATATTCTCCTGTGGGTTGATAGCCAGAGCGGTCTTGTCAACGATGGTCTTGCTAGGATTGACCATATTAGAATTTTGCTGAATTAAATGTAAGATTTACCATCCGGTTAGCATACTGTTGTAGTTTCATTCCTACAATTACTAAGCACATAAACAATACAGTAATTAAATATTAGATTTTTAACTTTGGATAATTAAATGGCAGGGAAATATAACGCTTCAGATATTGAAGTATTGAGTGGATTGGACCCAGTTCGTAAACGGCCTGGAATGTATACCGATACAACCCGACCCAATCACTTGGCGCACGAGATTATCGATAATAGTGTAGACGAGGCGATATCGGGGTTTGCAAAGTCTATTGAGATCAAATTGTATAAGGATGGCTCGCTTGAGGTGGCGGATGATGGACGCGGTATGCCGGTTGATAAACATCCAAAGCTTAAACTGCCAGGTGTAGAGGTTATTCTTAGTACGTTGCATTCGGGAGGTAAGTTTTCAAATAAAAACTACTCATTCTCAGGTGGATTGCACGGCGTAGGCGTTTCAGTGGTGAATGCTTTGTCAAAGAATCTAGAAATCTGGGTACGTCGTGGCGGCAAAGAATACAACATGGCTTTTAAAGGTGGTAAGAAAAGCTCAAAACTTGAAGTAGTTGGTTCGGTTGGGCAAAGAACTACTGGAACTACAATTCGCTTTTGGCCAGATGCAAAGTATTTTGAAAGCGATAAGTTTTCTGTTTCTAAGTTACTACACACCATGCGTGCTAAGGCGATTCTTTGTCCAGGATTAAAAATTAGTTTCGATGATGAAGTTAACAAGAAGAAACATGAATGGTTTTATGAAGATGGTCTGAAAGATTATCTGTTGGAATCCATTGAAGGGCTAGAGCGTATACCGCCAGATGCTTTTTGTGAGCATTTTGAAGGTGAGGAAGAGTCCGTTGAATGGGCGGTTAGTTGGTTATTAGAAGATGGCGAAGGCTTAAAAGAAAGTTATGTAAATCTTGTACCAACTGCACAAGGAGGTACACACGTTTCAGGTTTGCGAACAGGATTAACCGAAGCCTTGCGTGAGTTCTGTGAATTTAGAAAATTGTTGCCACGTGGTGTAAAGCTTACGCCTGAAGATGTGTGGGAAAAGCTGTGCTATGTATTGTCGGTTAAAATTAAAGAGCCTCAATTTGCGGGTCAAACCAAAGAGCGATTAAGTTCTCGTGAGACCGCTGTATTTGTAGCCGGTGTAGCTAAAGACTCTTTTGGACATTGGTTAAATCAAAATGCTGAATCTGGTGAATTAATTGCACAACTAGCAATTAGTAATGCTGAGTCTCGTTTACGTAAAAGTAAAAAAGTTGTTCGCAAGAAAATAGCTAGCGGACCTGCGTTACCAGGCAAGCTTGCAGATTGCACATCAGAAGATCTATCTCGTACTGAATTATTTTTAGTAGAAGGTGATTCTGCAGGTGGTTCAGCTAAACAAGCACGTGACAGGGTGTATCAAGCTATTATGCCGTTGCGTGGGAAAATACTAAATACATGGGAAGTTTCTTCTGACCAGGTGTTAGCCTCTCAGGAAGTGCATGATATTTCGGTAGCGATTGGAATTGAACCGGGTAGTTCAGACTTATCTGGTCTACGTTATGGAAAAATTTGCGTGCTCGCGGATGCTGATTCGGATGGTTTACACATTGCTACACTTTTATGTGCATTGTTCTTGCAACACTTTCAGACTTTAGTGGAAGCGGGACATGTTTATATGGCGATGCCACCGCTGTATAGAATTGATGTCGGCAAAGAAGTGTTTTACGTGCTGGATGATGAAGAGCAAAAAGGCGTGCTTGACCGCATTAAAGCTGAAAAGAAAACGGGCAAAGTTACTATCACACGTTTTAAAGGTTTGGGTGAAATGAATCCCATGCAATTAAGGGAATCAACTATGGCAGTAGATACACGTCGTCTTGTGCAGCTTTCGTTAACCAATGTAAAAGAAACCTTTCAACTAATTGATATGTTGCTAGCCAAGAAGCGCTCAGCTGATAGACGTTCATGGCTACAAACGAAAGGTAATTTGGTAGAAATTTAGAATATTTGATGAATATATTATGAGCGATAACATAGAACTGGATTTTGATCCTTCAGACAAACTGCCTATTCATGAGTTTGCAGAAAAAGCGTACTTAGAATATTCCATGTATGTAATTCTTGATCGTGCTTTGCCTAATATAGGTGATGGTTTGAAGCCGGTTCAACGTAGAATTATCTATGCGATGTCTGAGCTTGGTTTGTCAGCCGTATCGAAACACAAAAAATCAGCTCGAACGGTAGGTGATGTGCTGGGTAAGTATCATCCACATGGCGATAGTGCATGCTATGAAGCAATGGTGTTAATGGCGCAATCTTTTTCTTATCGTTATCCACTTATTGATGGTCAAGGAAATTGGGGCTCAACAGATGATCCAAAGTCTTTTGCAGCGATGCGTTACACAGAATCACGATTAACACGATACGCGAAAGCTTTGTTGCAAGAGTTAGATCAAGGTACTACGGAGTGGGTGCCAAATTTTGACGGCACAATGCAAGAGCCACTTGTTTTGCCAGCACGATTACCTAACGTGTTATTAAATGGCGGCATGGGTATTGCAGTGGGAATGTCCACTGATATCCCTCCACATAATATCAAAGAGGTGGTAGGAGCTTGCGTACATTTGTTAGATAACCCCAAGGCAACGGTTAAAGAACTTTGTAAATTTGTTAAAGGTCCAGACTATCCTACCGATGCTGAAATTATTTCAGACCCGAAAGACATTAAAGAAATTTATGAAACCGGTAATGGTTCAGTACGAATGCGCGCAGTCTACGTTAAAGAAGGCTCCGATATCATAGTGACTGCTTTGCCACACCAGGTTTCTGGCGCTAAAGTGCTTGAGCAAATCGCACAGCAAATGCAAGCGAAGAAACTACCAATGGTTCAAGACTTGCGAGATGAGTCTGATCATGAAAATCCTATTCGAATTGTAATCACACCTAAAAGCAACCGTATCAATGTAGATGATTTAATGTCTCATCTATTTGCTACGACTGATTTTGAACGTAACTATCGTGCCAATTTAAATATGATTGGTATTGATGGTCGACCCCAAGTTAAAAATCTTCGCGATATTCTTAAAGAATGGTTAGTGTTTCGAACAGAAACCGTAAAGCGAAGATTGCAATGGCGTTTAGATAAAGTAGCTAAGCGACTTCATGAATTAGAAGGCTTATTGGTTGCGTATCTGAATATTGATGCGGTCATTAAAATTATTCGCACCGAAGATGATCCAAAAGCTAAATTAATTGCTAAGTTCAAACTCAGCGATGAGCAGGCTGAATTCATACTGAATTTAAAATTGCGTAATTTGGCAAAGATAGAAGAAATAAAGATTAAAGCCGAGCAAAAAGAATTAAATGCTGAGCGTAAATCGCTCGAGCAAACGCTAGGCTCTAATGCAAGATTGAAAACATTGGTTAAAAAAGAACTCATTCATGATGCCGAAGAATTTGGGGATGATCGTAGATCAAAACTAGTTAAGCGTGATGCAGCTACTGCAATTGATGAGTCTGAGTTAGTTGCATCCGATCCGATAACAGTCGTGTTGTCTCAAAAAGGCTGGGTGCGTGCTGCGAAAGGCCATGAAGTGAATGCGCGAGAGCTTAACTATAAGTCTGGCGATGCATATCAATCACATGCTTATGGAAAATCAAACCAAAATGCCATGTTTTTTGATTCAAGAGGTCGTTGCTATTCGCTACTCGCACATACGTTACCTTCGGCACGTGGACAAGGTGAGCCATTAAGCGGAAAGTTAAAACCTGCTGATGGTGCAGTATTTGTAGGGGTGATGATGGGTGATCCTTCTGATTTATATTTGCTCTCAAGCAGTGCTGGTTATGGTTTTGTAGGTAAGCTTGAAGATATGTTTACGCGAAATCGCGCAGGGAAAGCAGTACTATCAGTTCCAAAGGGTGCTCATGCTATGCCGCCAGTACGTGTGCGGGATATGGAAGAAGACTGGGTGATATCCATAGGTTCTGAGGGGAATATGCTAGTGATTCCGATCGGTGATGTGCCATTATTACCAAAAGGTAAGGGTAACAAGATTATAAATATACCAAGCAAAAAAGTGGCAGCTGGTGAAGAATCTATGCGTGCCATTGCGCTTGTTCAAGATGGTGAGGCGATTACTTTGTACTCAGGTAAGCGTACTAAGAAGATGAAAGGTGAAGAAGTTGACACTTTTGAAGGTGAGCGTGGTCAAAGAGGGTTGAAGCTATCTCAAGGATATCGAAGTATTGATGCGGTTGAGGTGCACTTCAGAGATGAGGAGCAAGAATAAGTTGGGTTAGACTAGTAATAGTAAAGTCTAGACTTAAATATGAGTCAGGTTTTATATGAAGCATTTTCTATAGTTTTATGAGGATTTACTGATGGGTACACGAATATTTTTATTGATCGCTACAAACTTTGCTGTAGTGGTGGTATTGGGAATTGCGGCACAAGTGTTTGGGTTAGACAAGATTCTTGCTCAAAATGGTATGTCGGGTCAGTTAACAGGATTATTCATTATGTCTCTATTGATTGGTTTTGGTGGCTCATTTATTTCCTTAGCCATCTCAAAGTGGATGGCCAAGCGATCTATGGGGGTGCACATAATCGAACAACCTTCTAATGAATCAGAACAATGGTTAATGGATACCGTTCAACGTCAAGCTGAACAAGCAAATATCGGTATGCCAGAAGTTGGGATTTTTGACACTCCAGAAGTTAACGCTTTTGCAACAGGAATGAGACGTAATAATGCGTTGGTTGCGGTAAGTACAGGTTTGTTAAATGCGATGAGTCGAGATGAGGCAGAGGCCGTAATGGCGCATGAGATCAGTCATGTTGCAAATGGAGATATGATTACTATGGGACTAATACAAGGTGTGTTAAATACCTTTGTAATATTCTTGTCTAGAATTGTAGGAATGCTAGTTGATAAAGCGATCTTTAAATCAAGAAGTGGTTTTGGTCCTGGTTATTATATTTCCAGTATCATCGCGCAAGTTATATTGGGTGTTTTAGCTTCTATCATTGCAAGCTGGTATTCACGCAGGCGTGAATTTCGTGCTGATGCAGGTGGTGCCGATTTAGCCGGTAGGGAAAAAATGGCAGCAGCACTAGAGCGATTAAAGGCACAGCATCAACCCGAAGAATTACCAGGTCAGCTTGCTGCATTTGGAATATCAGGTGGAATGAAAGAAGGATTTAGAAAATTATTCAGCACACATCCGCCTTTAGAAGAGCGTATTGCTGCGCTAAGAAATCATTAGATGAAAAAGGCTATAGGGAATTACTTGTAGAAATCACGCTGAAAGTAATTTATAACTAATTAGCGACCAATTAGTAACTGGCTTATAGCGAGAAATCGTAGTTTGGATGTTCACTAGGCGGCTGTAGGAAATTTCCTTGCGTGTAATTGATGCCGAGACTCCATAGTATGGAAAGCGTATCTGCATCTTCGATAAACTGAGCGATAACCTTTGTTCCCATCGGTTTTAATGCTTCAGCGATTTCTCGGATAGCATTTTGGTTTTCCTGATTTTCACTCACTTGAGACATTAAGCTATGGCAAATCTTCACGTAATTCGCTGGTATAGCTTTTAGAATTTTAGATGGATTGTCGCCTGCTCCAAAAGCATCAATCGCTATTTCAGACTTCAGTTCTTGTAGTGCGCTTACCAGTATTTTTGATTCTTTGAAGTTAGAAATTAAAACTTGCTCTTTTATTTCAAAACAAACAAAGCTTGGTGAAATATTATTTGTCTTAAATTGAGCCTCTAGCCAATTTGGAAGATCCTTGTCGAGGATAGAGTTAGAGCTCAGTTTAATGAATAAGCGCATATCAGCGCCTTTGGTGCGTAGCTCAGATAATTTCTTTAATGCATTTAGGATGATCCAGCGATCAAGCATTTTGCCAAAACCTGTGCGTTCAATACGCATTACAAACTCACTGGCAGGGACAAGCTCATTATCTTTATTATGGAGAGCGGTGTAGATTTGATAACGTTCCCCAGGCTCACCATGTAAACTAATGATTGGTTGATATAGTAGAGCAAGTCTATTTTCCTTTACTGCTTCACGTAGTTGTAGCGTCCATCGTTCGTCTTTTTCTTGCTCACCCATTTGAGCGTCATCTGGTGTATAGATGACAATTTCATTTTTGTCATTTTCCCAGGCTTCATCACAACAGTTTTTAGCTTTATTTAGAATATCTGGGACATCAGTTGTGAATTGATCGATAGTAACGGCACCCACTGCTGGCTTAATAGAAATATAATCACTACCAGAAGTAGTCATTAATTCACCTAATTGTTTGATGACGTTCGCACCAAAAGCATTGAGGAACTTACGGTCAATATTTGAAGTAAGAACACCAAATGATTCTTCTGTTAATTTTGATAGCGTTTCATTTTCTGTACAGCATTCGCGCAATGCATTTGCGACATTGCTACTAACTTTATCAATTGCAGCAATACCAAATTTATCTTTTATGTCATTGAAGTTTGCAATGTCGATCTGAATAAAGGCTTGAGATATTTTGCCTTGTTTAGCTGCATTTGCAGCAGCATCTAGCTGATCCATGATAGATCTACGATGATAGAATCCTGTGTGAACATCGCGTTCACTAAGATAACTAAGTTGATCCTCTAGTTCTTTAGTGTCTCCACCACCTTCGCCAGGACTTTGAATAACAATTTGAATGCATTCTTCGCTAGCAACTGTTACTGCATTAAAACTAAATTTAGCCGTGAAAGTTTCTTCATTTTCTTTTTTGAAGGTTAATGTGGTTTCGCCAGCTTCTTTTGATTTTGAAAACTTCTTCAACAAGTCTTTCATTTTTGACTGATCATCAGGAGATATAAGATCCATGATGGATAGTCCATAGAGTTCTTCGCTATTGCTGTGCCCAAATTTTTCTAAGTATTTGCTATTTGCATAGGTATGCATTCCTTCATGCAGGTAACATATCGCATCGCGAGAACTTTCCATGAGTTTTTGGCAACGAGTTTCAAGTTCACCACAATTTTCTGCAACTTCTTTTAGTTGCTGGATATGGAATTGAGTCTTAGCTGCACCATTCACAACAAGTTGTAAATGTTCAGTATTGCTTTTGTTGACTAAAGTCGTAGCGCCTTGTTGCATATACGCAACAGGATCAATTTCTGATGAGTTGGTTAGAGCAATAATAGGTATTTCAGGCGCACGACCATTAATGGTTGATACTGTCTGTTCTAATGTTACTTCGTTGTCTTCAATTGCATGTAGGACAATATGTGGCTGTGCTTCAGCAAGAAGGGTGGTTAAGTCATCCGCGTCTTGTGCTATTCGCGAGCGTACAGCAATCCCTGATGTTTTAATGGAACTGACCATCTGTTCAACATCATTAGGACTGCTGTCAACGAATATGAGTTGCAGCGGGTGATTCATAATTTCTCTAGTATTCCGTACTTTATATGGTTTTCGACTTCAAAGGACATTTTGGCAACTGGGTCAGGCTATGCAATAGGTAGGCGACAATGCCTTTATTTACACTTCTAAACGGTATGCGGCACGAGTGAAATGAGTAAATTACCTGATAATTCAGATACTTCAAGAAATTAATCATATAATAAACTTATTCTCCGCTTGGCATTGCCGGCATTTCACTATAGGAAAATCTAGCAAAGGAAATGGTTTGCTCTAACATATGTTGAAAGACGATATTCTGTGTTTTCCTATCTGATTGCAGAACTAAATGATCACCATTTTCAGCAGCATTAGGTGGTGTGATGATTGTTTTGTTGACTCCGCTTGATGTGCTTTCAGTCAATTGTAAAATATATTCTAACTCGATTGTTTTGTCTGAGTTTCGATGAGAGTCTATTACTTCCATGAGTTCAACTTTTCCGTGTAAAACTTCGACACCCATTTTTACGCCTTGTTCAGTTAAAGATTGCATCCAACGGATTACACCTAATCGCCATTCGTCATTGGGTTTATCTTCTAATCTAATTAAGATGATGTCACCGACTTGAGATTGATAATCAGATGTATTATTTGAGTTCAAGCAGTACCCGCCTTTGCTGGCATTGCTAATATCCCATGTTTGAATGCTTGGGCTAAGAGTGATAGTGCTGTCATTGTCAGAAGCGTTATTTTCTAATTGTTGTTCATGTTTTTCTGCAACAACATTGCCACGACTTATCCAATCCCAGGCGTTGGAGCTAGATACAAGATAATTATTTTCTTCTTCGTTATGGTCGTCATTAAAAAAAGTTGAAACTCGAGAATTATCAATGGGCATTAATTCTAAGTTTGATTGGTTATTTATAGCGCCTGTTTCTTTAATTGTTTCTTTGTGGTTAGGATGCAGAATATCTATAGCATTACGCATACCCATTACAAGATGTAATCTTCCTTTTGCTGGAACTGCTCTTTTAGAAGAGCGAATTGGTTTGCTGGTTAATTTTTTAAATAATCGTCTGCTTAATGATTTACTTAAAAGGTCTGCTGACAGTGCCAGCTCAGCAATGTCTTTTTGATCAGTATGAGAAATTTCTTTTAACTCATTGATCAACGGAGTAGCGTTGATGTAACGATTTTTTGAAGAGATAGGTATTTCATCATTAGGAAGCAGGCGGACGGGCTGATGTAATGACAGATTGATATAAAATGTATGTTCGCAATCTGCAGGAACAATGTCGGATAGTTCTGAAAGTTGGCTAACCTTTCCAAGATACGCAGCAATTTTTCCGGCTTCACCATGTCCATAGGTATGTAAATTCGACAATGATAAAAGGCAAGCATGTGTAAATAAACTTTTAGGTGAAGATTTGAGATTGGTATTATCTATTTCATTTTTAGTCTGGAGATCAGTCAGCTCAAAATGCTCTGCAATACTATAGAGTTGGCAGAGGTCTTGCCAAAAGCTTTGCGGTGGTTCCGAATATACTTGGGCTAGTGTTATATACTGTTCTAACTGATAGTACATAGCATGATGTACACAGGTTATTAACTTTTTACTGCTGAGTCGGTTGTCTCGGTTCACCGTTTCTTGAATGATCACCTTGTATGCAACGGCTAGCTCATTGAGAATATTTTGCTGTAGCTTTAGTGCTTCATTTGCTTTTTTTGACAAAGGGAATGGTTGTGAGAGCAAGTATTTTCTTTGATTTTTCAGAAAATCATGAGCAACTGGGCGCATCAATTCAATTGCTGCAAGCCTTTGTTTAGTAGGATGTGCCTGACGGTTTGAACGTTTTAATCCGTTGTAGAATTGTTGTACAGCAAGATCTAGGTCAACATAAGGTAAGTTCTTAAGCCACTTGCGTAATTCTCGCGGTATTAGTGAAAATTTATTCTCAGCCAATGGATCTTGGCTAGGCATTGAGATTTGGGTATCGAGAAGCATAATTCCTTACATAAACAAAGATTTAGCAAGTGCTAAATTAATTAAATTATTTCTGTATTTAAGTGTATAGATTAATAAGCTAGAACAGTGTGATTTCTACTGCGATTTGTCTATAAATACTGTGTGTTTATCTGGAAGAAGTGACGTTTAGAGATGAAGTGGAATTAAAGTGTGATCATATTCTCAAATATTCCAGGATTAGGTCTTTTCAATGTGCTCATCAGTTAGTAGCTAATCAAGCTCTTGGATTGCTCGCTTGCAATCTCCCTAACTAATTTAGGAACTAAATAACCTGGTAAGTGATTGCTAATTTCACGCATTAGTGATCGTGCACTGTCTTCACTTACGTCGAAGTGAGCTGCGCCATCTACTTTGTCTAGTAGATGTAGATAATAAGGTAGTACTCCTGCACTAAATAATGTTTCGCTTAAATCTATTAAGGCGGATGACTGATCATTAATATTTTTTAATAACACGCTTTGATTTAATAGTGTGCAATTAATGTCTTTAAGTTTATGAAATAATTTATGCATTTCGATATTAATTTCATTAGCATGGTTTATATGTAATACCATAATGACTTGTAATCTAGTGCTGTTCATCCAACGTAAAAGTTCATCATTAATACGGTTTGGTATGACTACAGGTAAACGGGTGTGTATACGCAATCTTTTTATATGTGCGATGGATTCAAGTTTTCTAATAAGCTTTGTTAATTCAGAGTCGTCGAGTACCAGAGGGTCGCCACCGCTTAAGATGACTTCCGAAATACTTTGGTCTAGTTGTAATTCTTGGATGGCCTTGTTCCAACCTTCATTGCGTGGGTTTTGAGTTGAATAAGGGAAATGCCTTCGGAAACAATATCTGCAATGAATTGCGCAACGACTCGTTGCAAGTACTAACGCACGTCCATTATATTTTTGTAGTAATCCAGGAGATTTAATACTTTGTAAGTCACCTACCGGGTCTTTAATGTATCCATCAATGTGTTTCTCTTCATGACTTGTTGGTAAAACTTGTAAAAGTAATGGGTCGTTGGGATTCCCATATTGCATTCGTTTAACATAGCTTTGTGGAACTCTTAATGGGAATTGTTTATTCGCTTGGCAGCTGATTGGTAGTTGTCTAATTTCTAGCCCTAATGTTTGGCAAAGGTGCTCAATATTAGTAATTGAGGTTTTGTATTCTAATTGCCAGCTGGAGACTAATGGATTGATAGCGTTTGGATTTATTTCAACATTGGCGACTAGTTGATCTTTAGTATGAGAGCTTGAACGATCTCGTGCTAGACTTGGTGTATTCGATGAACTCATATAATTTCGTATTATTTAATTATGGCAAACTACAATAGTAATGAATTTCGGGCAGGCTTGAAGCTTATTTTAGATGGCGACCCTTATAATATAATTGAAAATGAATTTGTTAAGCCAGGCAAAGGCCAAGCTTTTAACCGCGTAAAGCTTCGCAATCTTAAGTCGGGCCGTGTGGTTGATCGTACTTTTAAGTCTGGAGAGACCGTTGAAGCTGCAGATGTAATGGATACAGATATGCAGTACCTCTATAACGATGGTGAGGAATGGCATTTTATGGAGCCAAAATCATTTGAGCAATTTGCAATGTCCAAGGATGCGGTAGGTGATGCAGCGCAATGGTTGAAAGGGCAAGAGGATTGTGTTGTAACCTTGTTGGATGGTATGCCTTTATCTGTGGCAGTGCCTAATTTTGTTGAATTACAAATTACCCAAACTGACCCTGGATTGAAGGGTGATACAGCGCAAGGTGGTACCAAGCCAGCAACTCTAGAAACTGGTGCAATTGTAAAAGTACCTTTATTTGTTGGAGAGGGAGAGGTTTTGCGCATCGATACAAGAAACGGTGAATATGTCTCGCGTGTGAAAGAATAAGGAAGAATTAATAGAGTTGAGACAAATATATTGATACAAAGAATAAGGCTAGGATTAAGATTTGAAGGTTAATTTTGTGTGGATTAAGTATTAGTAATATGATTTTACCTAAGTCATTTCAAACATAAATGTCTTGGGAGCCGAGTGCAACATTGAATGCTGTGCAGTTGCGCGCCAAAGTAAATGCACAAATTCGAACATTTTTTCATTCGAGAAATGTTCTGGAGGTGGAGACCCCTCTATTAAATCAATACGCAGTGACTGACTTTCAGATCGAGAGTATTGCTACAGATAACGTTAAGTATCTTCATACCTCGCCAGAGTATGCGATGAAAAGATTGTTGGCTTCACATCAGTGCGATATCTACCAATTATGTAAAGCTTTTCGAGCCAATGAAAGTGGGCATTTTCATAACGATGAATTCACAATGCTCGAATGGTATCGTGTTGGCTGGACCTATAAAGCGTTAATGAATGAAGTGTCTGAGCTAATTACAGTATTGGTAAGCGATGTTGACAAGCCACTTAGCACTAAATATTTTAGTTATATTGAAGTTTTTGAAAAATATACAGAACTTGATATTCGAACTGCAGGTCAAGATGATTATTTGCGAGTATGTGAAGATCACTCGGTGAACTTAAATTCTGCATTAAAGATTGATCAATATCATAATCTTATTCTTGATCAAATTATTGTGCCAAAGTTTGATAAACATGCTCTGACCTATGTATATGATTTTCCAGCAGAACAAGCAGCGTTAGCTAAACTAAATAAACAAGGATTTGCGCAACGCTTTGAATTGTATTTCGATGGGATAGAGTTAGCGAATGGTTTTCAAGAGTTAACCGATGCAAAAGAACAAATGCTTCGTTTTGAGGAAGATAATCGAAAACGATTGTTAGAAAATAAAAAAGCGATAGAAATTGATGTTGAATTTATTAGTGCGCTTGAGGCCGGGTTGCCAGAAAGTGCTGGTGTTGCATTGGGGGTTGATCGATTGTTGATGAGCATATTGAATGCTAAGCATATCAATGAAGTCTTAACTTTTGCGGTAACTTAGAAGTTGTTTGTTATTTGTTTTAGTTGAGCTTTGACTTTGGTATAAATTATCCAGTTATTTGTCTATTCAATTGTCTAGCCAATTACTTGCCCAATAGATTGACCCATTTTAACAGTTTGTTGAATTTCTAAGCTGCTATTCCAATCAATCTTGTTTGTTTCAAAAGCAATGATTGCAGTGGATCCCATGTTAAATACTCCAAGCTCGTCACCTTTGTTTAAATGTATATTGCTATATGTTTTTCTAACAATATTTTTACCATGCGGTGGGGTAACTAAGCCTGCCCATGCCATTTCAATTGCTGCAACATTGACGGCGCCCACCATTACTACAGCCATATACCCAAGTCTTGTTTTGAAGATGGATACTACTCGCTCATTTCTACTAAATAAGCCCTTAATGACTTCTGTAGCATAAGGTGCAACGCTAAATAATCTGCCAGGGACATAAATCATTTCGACTAATTCGCCGTCAAAAGGCATGTGCACACGATGATAGTTTTTTGGTGACAAATATACAGTTGCAAAATTACCGCTTTGGCAAAGTGTCCCATAGTTATTCGCACCACCCAAAAGCTGGGTTATTGAAAAATATTGACCTTTGGCTTGAATGGCCTGGTCATTTTCATAGTGGCTAATCTGGCTAATGCGCCCATCTGCGGGGCATGCAATAGAGTTTTTATTAGCATCAATAGGACGAGAGCCTGCAATTAATTTCCGTGTGAAAAATTGATTGAAGCTAGCATAGTTTTCAGCATGCGCATGTTCGGATTCGCTCATGTCTACATCGAAGGCACGAATGAAAATTTTAATGGCAGGGTTTTTTAAAGGTGTTTGTAAACGTGTTAACCAAAAGGTAAAGCGTGAAACTAGATGATGTGGGAATAAATGAAATAACAACCCCTTGGTTTGTTTCCACATAAGTTTTAGCTTTTGTTTTTTTCGTAGAGTTCACTAATGATTTTAAAATCATTAGCAATAATTTTTGCATCATGAGGTGTGCTGAATAGCGCTACCATTTTGCCATTAGGTGCAGTAACAAAGATGTGTGCACTATGATCAACTAAATAGTTTTCTTCAGATTCATCACCAATTGCATAAATGGCGCCAACGGATTGTGTGAGGTTATCAATTTGTTCTTTGCTACCCATTAGTCCAATCATGTCTTGATCGAAATGTTCAACATAATTTTTTAAATTATCAGGTTGATCACGTTTAGGGTCTACCGAGATAAAAATACTACGAGGTATAGTGCCAAAGCCCTCAAGCTCACTTGCGACTTGATCAAGGGTATTCAAGGTTAGTGGACACACGTCTGGGCAGTTGGTGAAGCCAAAAAAAATCATATTCCACGAGCCAATTAAATCCTGGTTATTGAAGGATTTATTTAAATGGTTGGTTAGTGAAAAACTCGGAAGTTCTCGGGGGTTGCTTTGAAGGCTGGTCGCTTTTTGTAAGCTTTCAGCAGTAATAGATTGCGAATCTTGGTAGCTATAAAAGAGTATACCAATTGCAAAAGCTGCAACTGCCGCAAGTAAAATATTTAAGCTGCGCCCATATTGGTGTGAGCCATTGAACGTCATGTTTTGATTCATATATGCATTATTTCATAGCCAAGATTCGTGTATATCAAGCAAAATAGATAGTTGTATACAAACACGCTGCTATTCCTAACACCGATAAGCTACAATCTTGCAATGTCTGGAAATTCAATTGGTAAATTATTCACCGTAAGCTCATTTGGCGAAAGCCATGGTAAAGCCATAGGCTGTATTGTAGATGGTTGTCCTCCGGGCTTGGCGTTAAGTGAGGAAGATCTGCAAAATGACTTGGAGCGACGCAGGCCAGGTAAGTCACGCCATACCACGCAAAGGCGTGAGCCCGATCAAGTAGAGATTCTTTCCGGCACGTTTGAAGGCAAGACGACTGGCGCGCCAATAGGGTTAATTATCTATAACCAAGACGCGCGCTCGAAAGACTATTCTGAAATTATGGATAAGTTTCGACCGGGGCATGCAGATTATACTTATTTGAAAAAGTATGGGTTGCGTGATTATCGTGGAGGGGGGCGCTCATCGGCAAGAGAAACGGCGATGAGAGTTGCAGCAGGTGGCATTGCCCGTAAATATTTACAAGTGAATTACGGCATTAAGATTCAAGCTTATTTGTCACAGCTCGGTGAGCTAGAAATTGAGCATAAGGATTGGTCGGTTGTCGAAGATAATCCATTTTTCTGTCCAGATGAAAGTAAAGTGGCAGAATTAGAAACTTATATGGATGACTTGCGCAAACAAGGTGATTCGGTTGGTGCTCGAGTAAATGTTGTCGCGAGTGGAATGCCTGTAGGGTTGGGTGAGCCGATTTTTGATCGCTTAGATTCAGATATTGCGCATGCCATGATGAGTATCAATGCGGTAAAAGGAATTGAGATTGGTGCCGGCTTCGCTTGTGTTGCACAAAAAGGATCCCAACACCGTGATGAAATAATGCCGCAAGGTTTTGTTACCAACCACGCTGGTGGAACCTTAGGTGGTATATCTTCGGGTCAGGATATTCTCGCAAGTGTTGCGTTTAAACCAACTTCCAGTATTCGTATTCCAGGTAAAACCATTGATAAAGATGGTAATCAAACTGAAATTATCACTAAAGGTAGGCATGATCCTTGTGTAGGAATTCGTGGTGTGCCAATAGTTGAAGCAATGCTTGCATTAGTGTTGATGGATCACGTGTTACGTGATCGTGCACAAAACGCAAATGTAACGTGTTCTACGCCTGATATTCCTGCGTCAATTTAACGCTGTCGTTTTAACGTTTCCTACCTATGGCTGTTAAGCAGAAGGCTTCTGCAGAGCATCAATCGCTTGCGGGTTTTTATTTTTTTTACTTCGCTAGCATTGGTGCATTTCTTCCATATTGGAATTTGTATTTAAAGCATCTCGAATTCTCAGCACGGCAAATTGGTGAATTATCAGCGGTTCTATTAGCAACTAAAATTTTTGCTCCTTATATGTGGGGTTGGGTTGCTGATCACACAGGTAAGCGCTTGTCTGCAATTCGTATCGCATCTTTTATTGGCATGATGATTTTTGCTGCAACGTTATTCTCTCAAAGCTATTGGTCATTACTAATCGTTTTAGCGGGCTATAGTTTTTTTTGGAATGCTACCTTGCCTCAATTTGAAGCAGCTACAATGAATAACTTGGGTGATAGTAAACATTTGTATAGCCGAATCCGTTTATGGGGTTCGGTAGGTTTTATTGTCACGGCTTCGTTACTTGCTCCCGCATTAGAAAAGTTTGGGATCCAACATTTACCATGGATCATATTGATTATCTTATTACTTACTTGGTTAAATACATTATTGGTCAATGAGTCTCCACCCAGCTTAAAAAAGATCGCCTCCTCTTCCATGCTGAAGACGTGTATGCAGCCACAGGTGTTTGCATTGTTGTTAGCATGTTTTCTCATTCAAGCTAGCCACGGGCCGTATTACACCTTCTTTAGTATATATGCTGAAGATAATGGTTATTCTCGGTCATTAGTAGGTCAGCTATGGTCGTTAGGCGTATTGGCGGAGGTTGGGGTGTTTTATTACATGTACCGCTGGCTGCCTTTATTTGGGGCTAAACGCTTATTGGTAATCGCGATGTTACTTACGGTGGTCCGCTGGTGGTTAACTGCCTACTATGTGGAGTATTTATCTATACTACTATTTGCGCAATTATTACATGCTGCTTCATATGGGCTTTTTCATGCCTCGGCTATCCACCTTATCGATAAATATTTTTCGGGTAGTATCCAGGGCCGTGGGCAAGCGTTATTTGCAAGTATAAGTTTTGGTCTCGGTGGTTCGCTTGGTAGCTTAATGAGCGGGTATACTTGGAATACTATTGGGCCGGCTTATGTATATTTGTTGGCGATGGCAATAGCGATAGTCGCCTTAGTTCAGTACTTATGGATCGTTAAGCCAAGTTTAAGGGAAATTTAGCTAAAGATATCCAAGGATATGAAAATTGGTTTTGAATAAATATTGTTGAAGAATTATGCAAAATAAAACACTTTACGACAAAGTTTGGCAGAACCATGTGGTGCATGAGCGTGACGATGGAATGAGCTTAATTTATATTGATCGTCATTTAGTTCATGAAGTAACTTCACCTCAAGCATTTGAGGGTTTGCGTTTAGCAAAACGTGATTTATGGAGAAAGGATTCTATTCTAGCAACAGTTGATCACAATATTCCTACAACAGATCGTAGTGCCGGCATTGATGATGTGATCTCAAAAACGCAGGTCGATACGTTAGATCAAAACTGCAAAGATTATTCTCTAACGCAATTTTCAATGCTCGATGCTCGACAAGGCATAGTCCATGTTATTGGTCCTGAGCAAGGTGCATCATTGCCTGGCATGACGATTGTATGTGGAGATTCGCATACCTCTACACATGGTGCGTTAGGGGCACTTGCATTTGGTATTGGTACTTCTGAAGTTGAGCATGTTTTAGCGACACAATGTTTGTTGATGAAAAAATCTAAAAATATGTTGGTTAAAATAAATGGCCAATGTCAATCAGGGGTTACAGCAAAAGATATTGTTTTAGCAATAATTGGAAAGTTAGGTACAGCTGGAGCGAATGGGCATACGATTGAATTTGCGGGAAGTGCTATTCGTGCCTTATCTGTAGAGGGGCGAATGACAGTCTGTAATATGTCGATTGAAGCAGGAGGACGTGCAGGAATGATTGCAGTTGATGATGCAACGATCGAATACATTGCTGGCAGACCTTTTTCTCCAAAAAATGAACACTGGGAATTAGCCGTAAAACAATGGCGCATGTTGAACAGTGATGAAGGTGCACACTTTGATTCTGAGATAGACATTAACGCTGACGAATTACAACCACAAGTGACCTGGGGGACTTCTCCTGAAATGGTTGCAGATGTTAATGGTTCAGTTCCAGATAATGTAAGTGATGACCAGCGACGAGCATTGCAATATATGGATTTGCAGCCTGGAACATCAATAAGTGATATCAAAGTCGATAAGGTATTTATTGGTTCGTGTACAAATTCTAGAATTGAAGACTTGCGCGAAGCTGCAAATATTATTCAGGATAGGAAATTAGCGAGTAATATCAAACTCGCTATGGTGGTTCCCGGGTCTGGTTTAATTAAACAGCAGGCCGAGCAAGAAGGCTTAGATATAGTTTTTAAAGCTGCAGGTTTTGAATGGCGCGAACCGGGTTGCTCGATGTGTTTAGGAATGAATGCAGATCAGTTAGAGCCTGGTGAACGTTGTGCATCAACGTCTAACCGAAACTTTGAAGGCCGTCAGGGTAAGGGTGGCCGAACACACTTAGTAAGCCCAGTTATGGCAGCTGCAGCGGCGGTGCATGGGCATTTTGTAGATGTCAGAAGGTATCTTTAAATATGAAATCATTTGCAGAAATTACATCTACTTTGCTACCACTAGACCGTAGCAATGTTGATACGGATGCGATAATTCCGCAACAGTATTTAAAATCAGTAAAGCGGACCGGTTTTGGAGTAAATTTATTTGATAATTGGCGTTACCAAGACCCAGGTTTGCTTGGGCAGGATCATAGTCAGCGTCGTTTGCATGAAGATTTTGTGTTGAATCAAGAAAAACATCAAGACGCTAAAATTTTATTAGCACGAGAAAATTTCGGCTGTGGTTCTTCGCGCGAGCATGCGGTTTGGTCTATATTGGATTATGGTTTTGAAGTAGTTATTGCACCAAGTTTTGCCGATATTTTTTGCAGCAACTGTTACAAGAATGGATTATTACCAATAACTTTAAATGACGGCGATGTTGATTATTTATTTGAGCAAGTAAAGGCAGATGCAAGCTATCAATGCTATGTAAATTTAGACTCGCAAATTGTAAAAGATGAAAACGATAAATCTTTTTCCTTTCAGATTGATGAGTTTAGAAAATACTGTTTATTGAATGGATATGATGAGATTGATCTTACATTGCAGCATGAGTCTAAAATCAAAGAGTATGAAGAAAAATTAAAATTGACCAGTCCTTGGTTATTTGCAGCGAACTAGAAAAACGAACTAAAAATAGATGAATAACGTTTTATTACTACCTGGTGATGGTATTGGTCCGGAAGTTATTGCAGAGGCAAAAAAAGTATTATTGCATTTGCAAAGTGAGTATGGATTAAATATTGAACTTGAAGAAGCTTTGATTGGAGGCAGTGCATATGATGATGCTAAAGATCCATTGCCTGATGCAACACTTGAATTAGCAAAACAATCTGATGCAATTTTATTAGGTGCAGTTGGTGGCCCAAAGTATGATGCAGTGGAGCGTGAACTGCGTCCAGAAAAAGGTTTGTTACGTATACGGGCAGAGTTAGACCTATTTGCAAATCTGCGTCCTGCTATTTTATACAAATCATTAGCTGGAGCGTCTTCGCTAAAACCAGAGCTGGTTGCAGATCTAGATATAATGATTGTGCGAGAGTTAACTGGCGGAATATATTTTGGCCAGCCGCGTGGCATTCGCACACTTGATAATGGAGTGCGTCAAGGGTTTAACACATTGGTTTATGATGAGAATGAAGTGTCCCGCATCGCGCATGTTGCTTTTCGAATCGCTCAAAAACGTAACGCTAAACTTTGTTCGGTAGACAAAGCAAATGTGTTAGAGGTTTCAGAACTTTGGCGTGAAGTGGTTGAGTCCGTGCATTCTGGGTATAGCGATGTAGCATTAAGTCATATGTATGTAGATAATGCTGCAATGCAATTGGTGCGGGAGCCAAATCAATTTGATGTTGTGTTAACAGGAAATATGTTTGGCGATATTCTTTCTGATGCAGCAGCAATGTTAACGGGTTCAATTGGGATGTTGCCTTCTGCATCGTTGGATAAAAATGATAAAGGAATGTATGAGCCTATCCATGGTTCTGCACCAGACATTGCCGGTAAGAATATTGCAAATCCTCTTGCCACTATCCTCTCCATCGCAATGATGTTGCGCTATAGCTTGGATAAAAAAGACCTTGCCGATAGAGTTGAAGTAGCCGTGCAACAAGTTATTGCCAATGGTCTCCGTACTGCAGATATTGCAGACAATCATTCTGCAATTGGAACCAGTCAAATGGGTGATGCAGTTATTGAAGCCTTAAGTCAATAAGCAGTCATAAAGATTACGGGTTAAAACTTAATTAAAACTTAAAAAAGAAATGAAAAAATATAATGTTGCAGTAGTGGGTGCTACTGGTGCGGTAGGTGAGCAGATGCTTGCGATACTCGCGCAAAGAAATTTTCCTATTAACAATGTTTATGCTTTAGCCAGTTCTCGTTCCGCTGGTAAAAAGATTGCCTTTGGTGATATTGAATTAGAAGTACAGGATTTAGCTGAATTTGATTTCTCTAACACTCAGATAGGTTTGTTTTCACCTGGTGCAAGCATCTCAAAAGAATATGCGCCTAAAGCAGCGGCTCAAGGTTGTGTGGTGGTTGATAACACTTCGCAATTTCGTTACGACGATGATATCCCCTTGGTTATTCCTGAGGTGAATGCACATCAAATTGCAAACTATAAAGTGCGAGGAATTATTGCTAATCCAAACTGCTCAACGATACAAATGTTGGTTGCGCTAAAACCTTTATATGATGCAGTGGGGATTGAACGTATAAATGTTGCAACTTATCAAGCCGTTTCTGGAACCGGTGCAGATGCGATTGAAGAGCTGAGTCAGCAGAGTCGAGCTATTCTTGATAATAAACCGATTAATTGCGACGTTTATCCGAAACAGATTGCCTTCAATGCCTTGCCCCATATAGATAAGTTCATGGATAACGGTTACACCAAAGAAGAAATGAAAATGGTCTGGGAAACCCAGAAAATCATGGAAGATGACTCGATATTAGTGAATCCAACAACAGTAAGGATTCCGGTTAAATATGGTCACTCTGAAGCGGTGCATATCGAGTTAAAAGAGAAATTATCTGTTCAAAAAGCACGCGATTTACTGGCTGCAGCCCCTGGGGTTGTTGTGATAGACGAGCATAAAGAGGGTGGTTATCCAACTGCGGTTACGGAAGGTGAGGGCACGGATCCTGTATATGTAGGGCGTATTCGTGAGGATATCTCACATCCTAGAGGGCTGAATATGTGGGTGGTCAGTGACAACCTCAGGAAGGGTGCAGCATTAAACAGTATTCAGATCGCTGAAGTTTTGATAAACAACCATATTTAATTTATAGTTGCCACGTGAATTAATTCGATAACTCAAAGATATTCTTAGAGTTTTTGGTTTCATTGATGAATAAAAAACAAACAATCTTTCAAGAACACAACGCAATCAAGGTGGAGCACAAAAATGGTGCGTAAATCATCTGTACATATACTTCTTATTTCTCTCTTATTGTTTTTGCCGGGACAATTGTTATCTCTTGGTTTAGGTGAAATCGAAGTTGACTCAGCACTGAATCAACCACTGAATGCACAAATCGGTTTAATATCTGCACGTGCGGATGAGTTGGAAGAGATGCGGGTTGAGTTAGCCCCTGCAAATGTTTTTGATCGTGTAGGTGTGCCTCGCCCATATTTTTTAACACAGCTTAAATTTACCCCGGTTTCATTGCCGGGGGGTGGTACAGCCATTCGAGTAACCTCTAAGGATCCAGTGCGCGAACCGTTTTTAACTTTCTTGGTAGAAGTTACTTGGCCAAAAGGTAGATTGTTAAGAGAATATACCGTACTGCTTGATCCACCAGAATTTGCACAACAACAAGCGCCGCAAATTGCAACGCCCGTTACTGCGCCCGTTATTCAAGAGCAAGTAGTAGAAGCGGAGCCTGTTGCTACACCACAAGTCGTCACGCCAACCGAAGTCATAACCGAATCTACAAATGATGATGTTGAAAGGCTTCGTGAGCAAATGGATCGTGAATTAGGAATTGACGATGATGCAACGATAGCAGTTACCGATGTGGCAGATGAAGTTGCAGAGGAAGCGGTAACAATTGAACCAACTGTAGCGGATTCGATTGAAGTCGAATCGGCAGTAGAGGAAGTTGAAGATGCTGTGGTAGAGACGGTAGCTGAATCTCAGCCCGTAATGGAAGTGGCTGATGATGTAATTATTCCAGAAGATATCCCAGGCAGTGAAGAAATCATTACGAGTGCGCCGGTTGAGACGGTTAATGCTGAGGAAATAGAGGCAGAAGTTATTGCTGAATCAGAAGTATATACAGAGGCGTCTGTTGCAGGTGAACATCTAGTACAAAGTGGAGATACGTTATATAAAATTGCAAAAAATGCTAAGCAATCTAGTGCTGTTTCAATAAATCAGATGATGATTGCAATTCAACAAGCGAATCCAAATGCTTTTGCACGTAATAATGTAAACCTACTTAAGAAAGGTGCGGTGCTTCGAATTCCAAATATAGAAGAAGCACAGTCTGCCTCCTCAGCAGAAGCACGAAAAATGATTTCACAACAAAATGCATTATGGCGTGAGTATAGGAGTAATGTTTCACAGGTTGCGGCTAAGAATATTGATGCTCCTGAGTTGGTAGATGATAAGAGTACTGTGGTTAGCGAAGCTAAACAGGCACTTAAAGAGACGACTAAAAAATCTGAAGCTGTTAAACAAGATCTAAATATTCTTGCAGCTGAAGATGGCAAGCAGTCTGATAGTAAGATGCAAGTAGCAGGTGGAGAAGAGCTTAAGAAGTTGCAGAATGAGGTAACGTTAACTAAGGAACTTGCGGAATCGAAGAGTAAAGAAGCTGAAGAATTAAAGAGTCGGGTTGAAGCGCTTGAGTCCATGTTGGAGAAGAAAGAGAAAATTCTTAATATCCAAAATCAACAGCTAAAAGATTTGCAAGAACAGTTAGGTACTGAAGCGGATAAAGCAGCAGCAGCTGAAAAAATGCTGAAAGAAAAGGCCGCGCAAGAAGCGACAAAACCAGAGGTGAAGTCAGAAGCTAAACCCGAAGCAAAGCCTATTGCTAAGCCAATAGAAAAAACAATTGTTGAAGAGGTTAAAAAGCCCGTAGTCGAGCCATTGCCCGAATTTACTGAGCCAGTTGTAGCTGAGCAACCTATTTCAAAACCAAAACTACAACCGCTTCCAGATTGGGAATCTTTGCCAGAGATTGAACCCGTTAAGGAAGGAGTAGTAGCTGAAGCAACTCCTACAGAAAAGCCCACCGAAGTAAAACCAGAAGAAGTAAAACCCCTAGAAAAACCAGCTGAAGTGAAGCAGGTTGAGGCGCCTAAACTTCCAGATAATGCATCTGAAGCAACATCTGGCGTTATGGGTTTCGCTACCTCAATTATCGAGCGCTTCAAGAATGTTTTATTGCCATTAGTGGGTGGCGCTTTGTTGTTGTTGGGTGGTTTATGGTTCTGGCGAAAGAAAAGTGTCAAAACAGTGGAGCTTTCTGGCCTTGGTGAAATGCCAATGGAGCTCGGTGAAGATGACGATCATTTTGACGATATTCTAGATGAGACAATTGTGACTCCACAAACCAATGCTGATGCAGAAATGAATGATGATGTAGGCAGTATGGATGATCTTGGTTTGGATGATGAAGATATGGGGTTCTCACCAACTTCGGATGCTAATGATGCTGAGCTCGGTGAAGATGTACTGGATGAAGCTGATGTGTATATATCCTATGGATTGCATCAACAAGCACAAGACCTGTTAACGGATGCGATAACTAAAGAACCTAATAATAATGACTACAAGGCTAAGTTGGCAGAGGTTTATTATAGTCAAAAAGACTCACAAGCTTTTGAAGAGTATGCGGAAAAAATTAAAGGTGAAGTGGGTGAGTCAAGCAGTCAATGGCAAAACATTATTTCAATGGGTAAAGAGTTAGCTCCAACTAGTGCGTTATTTGCTGGAGCTGCAGCATTAGGTGTAGCGGCTAAATCCGCAATTGATAAACCGGATCAAGCTGATGTAGATATTGGCCTGCAAACGGTTATCGATAATCCTTTGTCTGATGCTAATTTGGAAGATACTTTTCTTGATAATGATGCGGGTAACGAAAATGAAGATGGCTTAGATTTCAATATCGATGATCCCATGGCAGATGAACTTGAGGATGACCCTGTCGCAAGTAAAATAATGGAAGCTAATGAAACTTCGGATATATTAAATTTTGAAGTAGATGATTTGTCTGACGATATTCTTGATGATGAAGACGCAGACGCAGACGCAGACGCAGATACGGTGATGGATGCAATGGCAACCGGTTTGCATGAAACGGCCAGTATGGATGATCTCACTCAAGAGCTCGAACAGATTGGTATGCAGACCACAATGAATGATCTGAAACCTTTAGATCTGGATGAAAGTGCAATGGATGATGTGGCTGCTTCTCTAGATGATACGGTAGCCATGCAAGCAGATGAATTTGATATTGATACAGCACTTACCTCTCCAGACCCGGAAGAAACGGCTGCCTATAAGCCAAGTTCGCTAGAAGGTGATTTGGGTGGTGATGATACTGAGCAATTTGATGTTTCGAATATGGATACTGAGTTCCTTGATCCTGCTGAACAAACTGTGGCTCAAACGCATACTGACTTACAAGAACTAGGGCCACCATCGCTGATAGAAGAGGTGGGTACTAAGCTTGACTTGGCAAAAGCGTTTGTAGATATGGGTGATTCAGATGCTGCTAAAGAAACGTTGCTTGAAGTCATTAATGAAGGTGATGAATCGCAAATCAAGGCTGCAAAAGACTTGATGGATAAGCTGGGTAATTAATTTGTTATAACTGTGGGATTTTATATTTTTAGTTATAAATATTTCCTGCAGTTTTTATCATCCTGGTAAATTATCTGGCTCGTGTACTGCTTTATATATTTGTAGCACATCTGTCTACAAATCCTTACATTGATTACACCATTACATCATGCGTATTGCTTTAGGGGTTGAGTACAATGGCAGTCATTTTTATGGTTGGCAACGTCAGCTCAATCCAAATACTGTGCAACAGAATTTAGAACAAGCCATTTCGAAAGTTGCAGATTCTCCAATACAACTTATTGCTGCAGGCAGAACAGATACTGGCGTGCATGCAACAGAACAAGTCGTGCATTTTGATTGTAAAAATGCAAGAGAGTTAAAAGCTTGGGTGCGTGGCGTCAATAGGTATCTGCCTAACTCTGTTTCAGTTATGTGGGCTAAACATGTTTCAGATGAATTTCACGCAAGGTATAGTGCACAATCAAGACGTTACCGTTACATTGTATACAATAGCGCTGCGCGACCCGCGTTACTGGATAATCTGGTAACTTGGGAATATGGTCATTTAGATCTGCATAAAATGCAGCATGCAGCAAATCACTTGCTGGGTATGAATGACTTTAGTTCTTATCGTGCTGTGGCGTGTCAGGCTAATAGTCCAATTCGGACAGTGCACGAAATAACACTTACGAAGCGTAATGAATATATTCTCATGGATATTCATGCAAATGCCTTTTTGCATCATATGGTAAGAAATATCATGGGAGTTTTAATGACGATCGGTAGAGGTGAAAAGTCTCATGATTGGTCGTTAGAGGTTTTAAAAAAATGTGATCGTACCTGCGGTGGTATCACTGCACCGGCTGCTGGACTATATTTGGTTAAAGTCACGTATGATGAATCGCATGGCTTAGATAAAAATATTAGATGGCCGGCTATAGTTAACGGTTAATTAAAAATTAAAATATATAATGCAAACTAGAATTAAATTCTGTGGATTAACCAGGCAACAAGATGTAAAGGTTGCGATAAAGCTTGGTGTGGATGCGTTAGGTTTTGTATTCGTTGATAAAAGTTCACGCAACGTTCAAATTAATACAGCTGTAGAATTAGTGAGCGAAATTCCACCATTTGTTATTAAGGTTGCCCTGTTTATGAACCCTCAGATTACAGAGGTTGAAAATGTAATCAAACAAGTAAAGCCTAATTTACTGCAATTCCATGGTGATGAAGATGAAAATTTCTGTAACCAATTTGATAGGCCATATATAAAGGCGGTACCTATGGCTAGTACCGTGTCATTAGAAGCGTTTTGTGGGCAATATCCAACGGCTACAAGTTTTATTTTGGATGGTCATGCAGCAGGGCAAATGGGGGGTGGTGGGGAAAAATTTATGTGGGCAAAGTTACCAAAAAGCCTTAAAAAACCTATTATATTGGCTGGAGGATTAACTGTATCTAACGTGGCAGAGGCGATACGTGTTGTACGTCCCTATGCAGTTGATGTCAGTAGTGGGATTGAGGCTGGTAAAGGCATCAAAGACCCCGCTAAAATGGAACAATTCATTAAGGAAGTACATCGTGACTAGGATTGCAAATAATATAGACCCTACGACAGCGGATAGTCGAAACTCAGATGTAATGCCAAACGCACACGGCATGTTTGGTGAGTATGGTGGCCGCTATGTTGCAGAAACGTTAATTGAACCATTAGCAGAACTCGAACAAGCGTACTCTCACTATAAGGATGATCCAGAGTTTATTGCAGAATTTGATACTGATCTCGCACATTATGTAGGTCGGCCAAGTCCGCTCTATCATGCGCAACGTCTAAGTCAAAAATATGCTGGCGCACAAATATATCTAAAGCGTGAGGATTTAAATCACACCGGCGCACATAAGATAAACAATACAATTGGCCAAGCATTATTAGCTAAACGCATGGGTAAGCCACGAATCATTGCCGAAACGGGTGCAGGGCAACATGGCGTTGCTAGTGCTACGGTAGCTGCTCGACTTGGCCTTGAATGTGTGGTGTACATGGGTGAGCAAGATATACATCGTCAAGCACCTAATGTTTATCGAATGAAGTTATTAGGGGCGAAAGTTGTACCAGTTACTTCAGGGTCAAAAACATTAAAGGATGCATTGAATGAAGCATTACGAGATTGGGTAACCAATGTTGATAATACGTTTTATATAATCGGTACAGTAGCAGGGCCACATCCTTACCCTTTGCTAGTAAGAGACTTTCAATCCATTATTGGAAGAGAAGCTAGGGAGCAAATGCAGCAGCAAACGGGAAGTTTGCCTGATGCACTAGTTGCATGTGTGGGAGGAGGTTCCAATGCAATTGGCTTATTTCATCCATTTATTAATGACGAAAGTGTAAATATGTTTGGCGTAGAAGCTGGGGGATATGGGCTGGAAACAGGGAAACATTCGGCTCCCTTAAATTCGGGTCGTCCAGGAGTGCTGCATGGTAATCGTACGTATTTAATGGAAGATGATAATGGGCAAATTATTGAGACACATTCAATTTCTGCAGGCCTGGATTATCCTGGTGTAGGTCCCGAGCATGCATGGTTAAAAGATATCGGAAGAGTTCAGTATGATTCTGTTACTGATGATGAAGCACTTGCCGCATTTCATGAGTTAACAAGAGTGGAAGGAATCATACCCGCACTGGAAAGTAGTCATGCCATTGCATATGCAACGAAACTCGCCAGTACCATGAGTAGTGATAAAAAAATTCTTGTAAATTTATCAGGGCGTGGTGATAAAGATATTAATACTGTTGCAGAAATTGAAGGTATTACAATATGAGTCGTTTGCAAGCAACATTTGAGAATTTAGCCAAGGATGGTCGCACAGCACTTATTGCTTATGTAACGGCTGGAGATCCTCACCCCGATTTGACTGTGCAAATTTTGCATACCTTGGTTGAAGCAGGTTGTGATGTGATTGAACTTGGGATTCCATTTTCAGACCCAATGGCAGATGGGCCAGTGATTCAATCTGCTTGTGAGCGTGCATTAGCGCATGGAACAAGCTTGAAGCAAGTGCTCAATATGGTTGAAGAATTTCGAGAGCAAGATACTCAAACCCCTATCGTATTAATGGGGTATCAGAATCCAATAGAAGTAATGGGCATGAAGAAGTTCGCAAAACAGGCCCAACAAAAACAAGTTGATGGGATTCTAACTGTAGACATGCCGATAGAGCAGGCTGAAGAAGCAGTAAATGAATACAAAAAACATGAACTTGATAATATATTCTTGATTGCACCTACAACTAGTTCTGAGCGAATCAAACATATTTGCGATCACTCATCAGGTTTTGTCTACTACGTTTCGTTAAAAGGCGTAACAGGTGCAGGTAATTTAGATACTGTAGAAGTTGCAAAAAATATTGAAGAGATTAAAAAATCGACTACTCTACCGGTAGGCGTAGGCTTTGGTATTAAAGATCCAGAAAGTGCAAGCAAAGTAGCTGCAATTGCTGATGCGGTAGTGGTGGGTAGTGCTATTATTAATGAAATTGAAGCACATGCGTCGGATAATGATAAAATGCTAGGCAACATTAAAGCACTGATGTCTTCAATTCGATTAGCTATGGATAATTCGTCTACTAATCAACAACAAAATAAAGAAGTTGCTTAATAATACGGGAACACTTAAATGAGTATTCTGCTATGAGTTGGTTAGAGAAGTTAATGCCTTCGCGAATTCGTACCGAAGGTACGAGTAAGCGAAAAGTGCCTGAAGGCTTATGGGATAAATGCCCGAGCTGTGGTGCAGTATTATATCGTTCTGATCTTGAGCGGAATTTACAAGTATGCCCTAAATGTAATCATCATATGAGAATTGGTGCGCGTGAGCGACTACTAGCATTTCTTGATACTGATTCACAAGAAGAATTATCAGCCAACATAGAGTCTGTTGATTTTTTAAAGTTTAAAGACAGTAAAAAATATAAAGACCGCATTGTAGCCGCCCAAAAAGCAACTGGTGAAAAAGATGCCTTAGTGGTAATGAAAGGTGAGTTAAAAAAACTATCAATAGTTGCTGTTGCTTTTGAGTTTAAATTTATCGGTGGTTCAATGGGGTCTGTGGTTGGAGAGAAATTTTTGCGAGCGGCAAAATATGCGCTGAGTGATGGTGTCCCATTGGTTTGTTTCTCAACTAGTGGTGGCGCACGAATGCAAGAGGCCTTGACGTCATTGTTTCAAATGAGCAAAACAAGTGCTGCGCTAGAGCGAATGCGTGAGCAAGGTATACCGTTTATTTCTGTGCTTACTGATCCAACCACTGGTGGTGTGTCTGCAAGTTTTGCAATGTTGGGTGATCTTAATATTGCTGAACCCAACGCGTTGATTGGTTTTGCAGGCCAAAGAGTGATTGAGCAAACGGTTCGTGAAACATTGCCAGAAGGTTTCCAAAGAAGCGAATTTTTACTTGAGCACGGTGCGCTCGATATGATTGTAGATAGAAAAGAAATGCGTGACAAATTGCATTCTATTCTTAGTATCCTTATGAATGTAAAAATAGAAAGCTAGAAAATCTATAAATATAATATTCATTCTTTAATTGAATGGATTAGCCGTAACTACTTTTTTACTAACAATTCTAATTTATTTCATCCCTTGTTATGAGATTCGAACATCTAAATGAATGGCTGGATTGGCAAGAGACTTTGCACTCAAAAAAAATTGAGTTAGGTCTAGAACGCATTGCCGAAGTGGCAAATGTTATGGGGGTGGATAAACCTATATATAAAACCATTGTTGTGGCTGGAACAAATGGTAAAGGGTCTATCGTTAGCACATTAGAATCTATTTATCATCATGCAGGCTATCGAGTGGGTGCTTATACCTCTCCGCATTTACTTCAATATAATGAACGAATACGAGTAAATTGTAAGAATATTGATGATGAGTCTTTATGTAATGCATTTAACAAAGTTGATGAAGCACGTAATAATACAAGTCTTAGTTATTTTGAATTTGGCACGCTTGCAGCTATGGAAATATTCAATGCTGCAGAGTTAGATGTTGCAATTTATGAAGTCGGTTTGGGTGGGCGACTTGATGCAGTGAATATATTGGATTCGGATGTTGCGATAGTTTCCAGTATTGGGATTGACCATGTTCAATGGTTAGGTGCAACAAGAGAGCTAATTGGCTTTGAGAAAGCCGGTGTATTTAGAGCTGGCCATTCCGCTATTTGTGGTGACACTGCCCCTCCTGATAGCTTAATCCAACATGCAAAAAAACTCGGTACAGATTTATTGCTGATCAATCAAGACTATTCTTTTGAAATTAACAATGATGAAATGTGGTCGTTTCACAGTGAGAATCTAGATTGGAATGAATTGCCAACTCCAAATTTACATGGAGAAGTCCAAATTGGTAATGCCGCAACAGCGTTAATGGCGTTGAGTCAAATAGATGAAAAGTTGCCGGTTACACGAGAATGTGTAGAACGTGGTTTGAAGAATATTAGTCTTCCTGGCCGTTTTCAGCGTATTCATAGTATGTGTGAAATCATTTTAGATGTCGCACATAACTTAGATAGTGCAAATGTGTTAGCAAAAAATCTGCGTAGCTTAACGCCTGCAACCAAAACCATAGCCGTATTTGCGGTGTTATCTGATAAAGATGTATGTGGAATTATTGAATCTGTCGGCGGTTTATTTGATGAGTGGCATATTTCTCAATTAGAGTCTGAGAGAACACTAGATAAAGAAAGCTTGAAAAAGCAGCTTGATAATTGTTGTCATGATTGTGTTATATATACGCATTCCTCCATCGCTGAAGCTTATAATACTGCTAAAAATACGGCTAGCGAGTCAATGCGAATTGTGGTTTTTGGATCATTTTTAACAGTGGCAGAAGTGCTAAGCCTAGAAGTATAATTCATCTATCTCGCGTCAGTTCGGTATAGAAACTGATTGATTAATCAGAGGTCTAAAAGGCTTCAAAATCAAAAAAAATAGCACTATGGAAACTACTTTAAAACAACGTTTAATCGGTGCTGCTGTTATTATTGCCCTAGCGGTCATCTTTGTGCCAATGATATTAGATGGTTCAGGTAGGCAAGAATCTGTAGCGTTAAATATGGAAGTGCCACCAGAGCCAACATTTACCTTCGAAAGCAACTTGCCTGATCCTAAAGCTTTGGACGAATTGCCACCGATCTCAACGCCTGATTCTGAAAATACTGAATCCAAAATAGACAAAATTGAGGAAAAAGTAGAAGTTGAGATTGAAAAGAAAGCTATAGAGGTAAAAAAGAAAACCGAAGCAGCGCCCATACAGCAGGCAAAAGTTGTGGAAGCCACTGAAAATCATATTAAAACAAACCCTGCTCTAAGTGCCTGGGCAGTACAAGTGGCGGCATTTGGCGAAAAAGGTAAAGCGTTAGCATTACAAGAGAAATTATTGGCTAGTAATTTATCAGCCTTTACAGAACGTTCCGGCAATGGTGATAAATCGGTCTTTCGAGTGAAGGTGGGTCCCGAGTTAAAGCGTGAAAATGCAGATAAATTGCGTGATAAAATTGAAAAAGAGCATGGTTTAAAAGGAAGTTTTGTTACAAAGCATCCATAGCATCAAGTTTTAGATGTGTTTCTTTTATAGTAAGGCTAAGTAAACTAGTTAATTTATTGTTACGGTATATATGGAATTATCTTGGATTGATATTGGCATCGTTTTCATCCTGTTGGTGTCTATTGCAGTTGCAATGTTTCGTGGGTTTGTGAAAGAAGCAATTTCACTTGCAAGCTGGATAGCTGCGATATGGCTTGCGATTACCTTCTCAAGTCAAGTGGCATTATTTTTGCCAGCTAGTATAGATGACGCAACATTGAATATTTCACAAAGTGAAGTTGAAGTTAGTAAGCTACGTGTTGGCATAGCTTTTGTGCTGATAGTAATTGGAACCTTAATTGCAGGTTCGCTGCTCAATTACATACTTAGTCATATAACAAAAAACCGTGCGCTACGAGGCATAGATCGCTTGCTTGGTATATTTTTTGGGGCATTCCGTGGTACTGCGATCATCGTGTTGCTTATCTTAGCGGCTTCCTATACAAATTTCCCATTATCAGAAACTTGGAAATCATCGCAAATTTTACCGCCGTTTGAGTTTGTAGCGAAAAGAGTGATTGAATTTATGCCGCCAGAATTTTCTAAATATTTTTCATTAGGCGGAGCAGACTTGCAAGCTTCAGCCTACCATCCCTAATTACGTAAGGCTTAACCCATGTGTGGCATTGTAGGAATCGTTGCAAACAGCTCGGTTAATCAAGATTTATATAACGCGTTACTGATGTTGCAACATCGTGGCCAAGATGCTGCGGGTATTGTTACGTATAACAAAGGAAGACTTTTCCAGCGCAAGTCGATCGGTTTAGTTAGTGATGTGTTCCAAAGTCGCCATATGGAGCGTTTAAAAGGTACGATGGGTATCGGGCATGTTCGATATCCAACCGCAGGTAGTTCGTCATCAGCTGAAGCTCAGCCCCTTTATGTGAATTCACCATTTGGGATTTCACTGGCACACAACGGAAACTTAGTGAATGCAAGCCAGCTCAAGAAGGAGCTATTTTTGGAAGATCGGCGTCACCTTAATACCGACTCTGATTCTGAAATATTATTAAACGTATTTGCGCATGAGTTAGCAAAACAAGATTCATTGCAATTGCGTGCAGAAGATGTTTTTGCTGCGGTGCGTGGCGTACATCGGCGATGCAAGGGTGCTTATGCTGTGGTAGCGATGCTCACGGGACGTGGCATCGTTGCATTTCGTGATCCAAATGGAATCCGTCCTCTAGTATATGGAGTGCGTGAATCTAAACACGGCATGGAATATATGGTGGCATCTGAAAGTGTTTCATTAGATCTGCTGGGTTATAGCTTAGTGCGTGATATATCACCCGGTGAAGCGATATTTATTAATGAAGAAGGCAAGGTTAGTAGCGAGTTGTGTGTGGAGAATGCGGTGCATACACCTTGTATTTTCGAGTACGTATATTTTGCTAGACCCGACTCTGTAATTGAAGACGTTTTTGTGCAAAAAGCACGTATGCGTATGGGGCAATGTTTAGCAAAAAAAATTCTACACGAATGGAAAGAACATGATATTGATGTCGTTATGCCTATTCCAGATACTAGCCGGACAACGGCAATTGAAATTGCTTATTTGTTGGGTGTGAAGTATCGAGAAGGTTTTATAAAGAATCGATATATTGCACGAACCTTTATCATGCCAGGGCAAAAGAAGCGTAAAAAATCAGTGCGACAGAAATTAAACCCTGTTGGTTTAGAATTTCGTGGAAAAAATGTTTTGCTCGTAGATGATTCTATTGTGCGCGGCACGACTTCGCGTGAGATTGCGCAGATGGCTCGTGATGCGGGTGCTAAAAAAGTGTATTTTGCTTCAGCATCACCACCAGTTCGATACCAAAACATTTATGGTATTGATATGCCTGCGAGAAGCGAGTTGATCGCGTTCAATAGAGATGTTGATGGAATAACGAAAGAAATACAGGCTGATGGGCTAATCTATCAAGACTTAGATGATCTGATATGGTCAGTGCAACAGGGTAACTTACGTTTAGATAAGTTTGATAGTTCTGTATTTAATGGTGAATATATAACCGGTGTTGAAGATGGTTATTTTGAAAACCTAGAAAATATGCGTAATGATAAATCCAAGCAAAAAGTTGAAAAAGAGTATGCAGGGATTGATTTGCATAATAGTAATTAATAATCAACTTTATGCTAGCGTCTAAATCAGCTGAAGAGCTGTTACCTTTATTGCAGCAAGCATGTAAAAATTTCCCTCAGCATGCAAGCTTCCCAGCTGTGATTATTAATGCCAGTGAACAAGTCTTGTATTTATATATAAATGGCTCATTTTCATGTTCTTATCCAGTTTCTACCTCTAAGCATGGGATTGGTCAAATTGAAGGCTCCAACCAAACCCCTGCTGGAGTTCATTATGTTAAAGAAAAAATAGGGGAAGAGGCCGAGTTTGCAGAAATATTTTTATCAAGAGAGAGAACTAACACTCAAGCTCAAATAGAAAGTGAAGCGGTTTGCACTGATATAGACTGTATAACTTCAAGAATACTTTGGTTAGCTGGTTTGGAAGATGGTGTGAATAAAGAAAAGAATGCAAGTGGTCAAATTGTAGATAGTTATGAGCGTTATATTTACATTCATGGTACACATGAAGAAGGCTTAATTGGGCAAACTGCATCCATCGGCTGCATTCGTATGAAAAATACCGATGTTATTGATCTTTTTGGCAAGCTCTTTATTTCATCATTAGTTATCATTAAAAATTAGTATCCCTAAATTTTCAATATGATTGCCGTTTACAAAAGCGCTCTTGAATGTTTGCTGGATAAAAATCCTCAAAGTAAATGCGAATTAGTTTTTGCATTACATGCACGGTTTGAGAACGAGAGCCTTGATTTAACCAAGTCAGATAAAATTGAAACTATTGCTGTGCCAGGTAGACCAATTAAGCCAGATCTGGTTTCGCCACGTGAAGTGCCTAGGCGTAAATTGTCTACCGAAGAAGGGCGAATTGCATTAATACATGCGATAGCACACATCGAATTTAATGCGATCAATCTAGCTTTAGATGCAATCTATCGATTTCAAGATATGCCACTTGAATATTATAAAGATTGGATGCAAGTTGCATGTGAAGAGGCGCAGCATTTTACAATGTTAAATCAGCGACTGTTGGGCTTAGGTGCAGTATATGGTGATTTAGTTGCGCATAATGGTTTATGGGAAATGGCGTTAAAAACACAGCATTGTGTTGTTACTAGGATGGCATTAGTACCACGTGTTTTAGAAGCAAGAGGCTTGGATGTTACCCCAGGAATGATTAAACGTCTGCAAGGTTGTGGAGATACAGCGACGGTTGATATCTTAAAAATTATTTTTGAGCAGGAAATTGGTCATGTGGCAATCGGCACAAGGTGGTTTAACTATGCATGTGAACAAGAGGATCTATCACCTGATAAAAAGTTTCAAAGTTTATTGGTGGAATATATGTCAGGAGAATTACGCGGCCCTTTCGAATTAGAGGCAAGACGCAAAGCGGGGTTTAGTTCTAAAGAGCTAGAAGTTTTACAGAATATATAGGATTTTGAGAATTTATTACTTTTGAATTGAATCTAGGAAGCAAGGACAGTGGAATTAAATAAATAGGGAATGGAGTTGGAGAAGGAGGGTTTCACTATTTGGTAATTCCGCTGTCTTAGAATACTTGCTTCCTTAGACCGGTAATTTTGCGTCCCTATTTTTCAATAGGTTTGCCTTTTCAGTAGTACTGACTCCTCAATTCATTATTAACAAGTCAAGTATAGGATGGACGTGGTTCAATGTGTTTGAAACAGATCACATTAGTTATTCTTATATTTTGTAACGTGTTAAATGTTTATTGGGAAATACTTTATAATTTTTCAGGTTATTCTTATTAGCCTTTATTTTAATTCTAAAATAATTCATTCAAGTAGAGATTATTTCTAACTTCATTGAATCAGGTGTGCAGCGTAAAACACTCCCTTGTTCATACCAGTCTCCAAGCACAATTCTTTTGTATGTATGGCTACTTTGGATAAATTCATGTTCCGCAGGTCGGTGGGTATGGCCATGAATTAGATGTACCACATTATGTTTCTGCATAACTCGTTCAACAGTATATTGATTAACGTCCATGATATTTTCGGCCTTGTTTTGAGTAGCCGTTTTACTTTTTTTGCGCAATCCTTCTGCAATTTTTAATCGTTGTTTAACACTTAGCATTAGCAATGGTTTCTGAATCCATGGGCTGCGTGCTTTGGAGCGATATTTTTGATAAGCGATGTCATCGGTACATAATGTATCGCCATGCATGATAAGTGTAGGTGTGCCATATAGATCAATAACAGTTTCTTCAGGTAAGATTTTGCACTGAGTTTGTTTTGAAAATCGTTTGCCAATTAGAAAGTCACGATTACCATGAATAAAATAAACTGGCACGCCGCTATTGGTCAGATCTCGTATCGCTTGGATAGCGAGTTCTAATCCTTCTGCGGGATCATCGTCACCAATCCAGTATTCAAATAAATCACCTAATATATATAGCGCATCAGCAGAAGAGCACTCACCCAGAAAACGACAAAAGGCCGCAACAATGTGCGGCCTTTTTTGGTCGAGGTGTAAGTCGGAAACAAATAAAGTTTGAGACATTACTCCGTAACTTTCGTAGAAAAAGATTTACTCAACGATGGTGACCTTTTCAATCACGATCGCTTCAACGGGCACATCTTGATATGGGCCTTTTGTAGTAGTTTCTACAGCTTTGATTTTTTCTACGATATCCATACCCTCTGTAACCTTACCAAATACAGCGTAGCCCCATCCTTGAGGTGTTTCACTGCTGAAGTTTAAGAAATCATTATCTTTAACATTGATAAAGAATTGTGCAGTGGCAGAATGTGGGTCGCCTGTACGAGCCATCGCTATGGTGCCATTGTCGTTTTTAAGCCCATTATTGGCTTCATTTTCAATTGGGTCATGAACAGTTTTTTGATTCATGTCTTCAGTAAACCCGCCGCCTTGAATCATGAAGTTCGATATTACACGGTGAAATATTGTGCCATCATAAAATCCTTCTTTTGCATACGTTAGAAAGTTTGCCACCGTGTTAGGAGCGTTATCTGCGTCGAGTTCGAGCATGATCGTTCCTTGATTAGTATCCATTTTTACCATTGTAGTTTCTGCCTGAATGTTAGATGTGATTGAAAATAAAAGTATGAATACTATTAGAAATATTTGCTTTCGCAGTGTATTCATTTCGCCTCCAGTACGTTTGTGAGTGTGAATAATTCCATATATTGGTCTTTAAAACCACCCAATAGTTCATAACAGTAAATTTAGGAATATCAATAATATAGCTGAATCTCAATCATACGGCTGATTAAGAAGTAGACTGTACTTTAGTGGCATTGACCTAGTGAATCACTAGCACGTATGATCCGCAGTCGGTAGGACCTGTTCAATACCGGTCAAATCAAAAAAATGTCGGGGCATAGCGCAGTCTGGTAGCGCACCTGCTTTGGGAGCAGGGGGTCCGAGGTTCGAATCCTCGTGTCCCGACCAACAAATTCAAATACTTAGAGAGACTAAAATTTAGAAAACACGTTTTAGTCTCTTTTTAGTCTCCTCTTTTTTAGCCTTTATTATTATTTTTAGTCGAAAGACTTGAAATAAAAACAACTGTCCCCATCTATTAATGAATGTAAAGAACAATCACAGTGATTGGGCGATAACACTATTGAAAGAAACTGCCCAAACCTGCTGGCCTAAGTGTGATGGTGATTGCCCCAAGGGTCCTCGCACATTTCGTGAAAGGAATTGTAATGATTGCAATATACTTGATCGAAGTCAGTTGGTCGGACGATGAAGGTTATTTCGTTCAGGTCAGTTGTTGCGTAGCAACGATTGAAACTCTGGCTTGGATGTCTTTAACTTTTGTAGTTTGACCTTGAAAAAAACGTACCCCTTAATTGGGGTACGTTAATTTTAATTAAGTAGTTCTGGGTTTTCGTAGATGTTGCCGATTACTTCAGATTTATTATGAAACCGAACAGAGGTGTACCGCGGTGGTTGGTATTCAACTACCAAAACATCCCTGTTGAACTTAATAATATCTCCTTCATAGATCTCTGCATCATTTCTATCCCTTAAGCCCGTGTACATTTGCAAAAGAATTTCTGGCTCATGGTCGTCTATACTTTCCGTGTAATGCCATCCTTCATTTTCCAGGTATACGTCAGGAACCCATTCTTTCTCACTTGGTCTCCAAGCTCTAAATTTTATTTCTCGCATATATCATTAAGCTATCACGAGACTAAAATCTGTCCAGTAATCACCTGTGGAAAAGTCTCATTTCTGGTCTCTTTTTGGTCTCCTAAGCAGATGCGCACTTTTTTGAAAAATAAATAGAATAGAAACAATCATCTAAGGTAGAATGACCTCCTGCTCTGGCAGCAGGTGCGCAAAATAAGTTGTTGTTTCTGTTAGGCGCGTGCCGCTTTGGGAGCAGGGGGTCCGAGGTTCGAATCCTCGTGTCCCGACCATTTTGCATGTAGGTCTTCTCAAAAATACAACATCATAAGATGATCTCTATGATGCGGTGAGTACATCCAGCATAACCATAAATAATACCGTAGCCATTCCTAATAATTTTTTTCTGTAATAAAATTGCCTTACTTTAGGTTCTATTACTATAGAACGATGTTTGCTAATAAATTACCCCCAGGTCCGACTGAAGCATTTAACCTAAATGCAAATGAAGAGTCATTCGCACTAATCCATAAATTGCTGTTGGAATACGGGGATATTGTCTCCTTGCCTAGTGTTGGAAATAAGCCAATACAAATTATTATTAATCATCCCGATTACATAAAGAACGTATTTGTAACAGAACATCGAAATATGCAAAAGGGCACTGGCTTTGATCGTGTGAAGATATTACTCGGGAATGGGTTAATCGTTAGTGATGGAGAGTTCTGGCAACGTCAAAAGCGCATCATACAACCCATGTTTCATAAAAATGTATTACAAAAAACGCATAACATCATGTGCGAGTGTAATGTGCGCTTATTAGAAAAATGGAAGAGTAATGTCGATAGAGGAGAACCTATAAATGTTACTAAAGATACATGTTCTCTTGCACTTGAGATAATTTTACGTGCGTTATTTAGTGAAGATTATGAAAAAATTTCGAGCAAAGGAGAAAGCCCATTTTTTATTTTAATTGAGCATGTGGAGCGAGACTTAGATTTGGTGGTTAAATTCAATAGTTTAAGGAAATACGTTAAGCGCTTTATGCAAGACCGAGTAGAAAGTAATCGTTATCCTGATGATATATTGTCTATGTTGATGTTGACTGAAGATAAAATAACTCAACAGAAAATGTCAGAAAAAGAAGTGCTAGATGAAGTGATGACTTTGATTGTCGCCGCACATGAAACGACTGCGGCTACCTTGCATTGGGTTTGGTATTTCTTATCTAAACATTCTAAAGCATTAGATAAAGTGCATGATGAAATAGATCACCTAAATGAGGATCTGCCTAGTTTTGAATCTGTGCAAAAACTAAGCTTTATACGGCAAATAATTGATGAGGCATTGCGTCTGTATCCGCCTGGCTGGTTATTAAGTCGTCAGGTGACTGAGCAAATTAAATTGGGAGATTATATGCTAGAGGCAGGGTCAAATATTTTTATATCCCCCTATTTTGTTCATCGCCATCCAGCGTATTGGGAGCGAGCAGAGCAATTTGAACCAGAACGTTTCAGTAATGAAAAGACTAAGAAAATAAATCGTTATAGTTACTTCCCATTTTCTATGGGACAAAGGCGGTGTCCGGGCGAATTATTTGCCATAATTGAAATGCAAGTGCATATTGCATACATATGTAAACATCTAAAACCAAACGATATCAAGGATCAGCCAATCGCTTTAGAGCCACTGATTAATTTGCGTGCACAAGAAGACTTATATATGCAAGCGCAGCACCGGCATTCTGTTGCAAGCTAAACTGATTCTGTTTAAACATTAAATTTACTTTCAAACAATATTTATGCAATTTAAAACATTAATTGATGCATTCACGCATAACCGAAGTGAAGACCGCTTTGTAGGTTTCTTGAGCGGCCAAGATGAGGAAAAAATTACTACCTTCAATGCTTTATATGATCGGGCTTTGGGTTTGTTGCATGTGTTGCAACAGAAAGGAATGCAACAAGGTGATTATCTCATATTGAATTTAAATGATAATGAGAAGATGGTGGATGTTTTTTGGGCCTGCCAACTGGGTGGTATTATACCCGTTCCTTTGGCAGTGGGGATAAGTGACCAGCATCGCCAAAAGATATTTAATGTTTATCAGCAATTAGTAACAACTCCTAAATCAAATAAGACTTCAAGTAGCGCCTATTTATATACAGATCGGAAAACGCTACTTAAGTTACAAAGTAGTGCAGAAAAAGCCTCTGATACTTCATCTTATGAATCTATAGCGAAGCATGTGTTATTAACAGATGAAGTAATTGATGTATCAAAGCCAGGTCAGAGGGTAGATGTGAAGCCTGAAGACATTTCATTTATTCAGTTTTCTTCAGGATCAACCGGTAGTCCTAAAGGTGTAGTGCTAAAACATCGCAATCTAATAGCTAATATTGATGGCATCCAAAAAGCGGCTGAATTTACTGCAGATGATATAAGCTTGAGTTGGATGCCTTTGACACATGATATGGGGTTAATAGGGTTTCATTTAAATCCGATTGTGTGTAATTACAATCATTACATTATGCGCACGGATCTTTTTATCCGTCGGCCGCTCTATTGGATGACCGCGGCTAGTGATAAGAAAGCAAATGTTCTATGTTCCCCAAACTTTGGTTATAAACATTTTCTAAATGCCTTTGCTCGAAAAGGGTTGGAAGGTATCGATCTTTCGCATATGCGTTTAATTTTTAATGGAGCAGAACCCATTTCGGTGAATCTATGTGATCAGTTCACTCATGAAATGTCGAAGTTTGGTTTACCTAAGAACAGTATGTTTCCAGTGTATGGTTTAGCAGAAGCCAGTTTGGCGGTAAGTTTTCCAGTAGTTGGGTCCGATCTAAACGTTATTGATGTGCACCGAGAGTCTTTGGCTATTGGCGCTCAAGCAAAAATTACATCCAAGTCAGAAAAGACTTCAACCCTTGTGGGTGTTGGTGTGCCGATTCCACATTGCAAGGTAAGGATCAGTGATCAACAAGGTGAAGAATTGCCAACAGGCACGGTTGGGCATATTCATATTGGTGGCCAAAATGTAACGGAGGAGATAATTGGAGACAACGGGGCGATATTTTTTGCAAATGGTTGGGTAAACACAGGTGATTTAGGTTTTTCTTCTGATAATGGTATTTTTATTACAGGCCGATTCAAAGAAATACTTTTTGTCAATGGCCAAAACTATTATCCCCACGACATAGAAGAAGCATTGCAAACTATACCCGGGTTAGAGCTTGAATTAGAGCTCGGTAAAGCTGTGGTAACTGGAGTTTCTTCAGATAAAAGTGACCTTGAGCAAGTTATTGTATTTGTTCTACATAAAGGCAAGTTGGATGAATTTATGGTTATTAGTTCGCAAGTTAAAGCAAGAATTAACGAGCAATTCGGTATTGAAGTGCATTATGTATTGCCGATCAGAAAAGTGCCAAAGACTACGAGTGGTAAAGTACAGCGTTCTGCATTAGCTGATATGTATCTTAATGGTGAGTTTGAAGAGGTGTTAAGTGAATTGTCACCGATAAAAGAGTTGGCTAGCCAGATTGCTGACCTAGATAATGAGTCTGCAGATGATGAAATTATCAATGCGATTAAAAAAGTATGTATGGATGCGTTACCTGACAAGACCTTTGGGGTTAATGATAGTTTGTTAGAACTAGGTGCAAGCTCACTATCATTAGTAGAAATTCATGCTGGCTTAGATGAGTTATATCCTGACAAAATAGAAATCACAGATTTAGTTGATCACCCAACAATTATCGCACTTGCAGAATTTCTAAAAACTAAATAATCGTTGCTTGATAACTTTTTTCATATTTTAATGTTGTATTTAGTCAGTCGTATAAGGATTTTTTCTTTTTCCATCTCTTGTGTGTCCATAACCAATCCTCTGGTTGCTGTAAAATTTGTTGTTCGACAGCTTGTACATATTGTTTTAAGACTATATTAGAATCTTTTTCATAAGGTGGAGAGCAGAGCATTTTTATACTTGCTTTGTATCGGCCGCGCGACATGCGTTCAAAATTCATAAAGAACACAGGGTACTTGAATAACGTTGCGATCTTTTCTAAGCCCAAATAAAAAGGGGTCTCCTGGTTTAAAAAAGTTGTCCAATAAGCTTCGTCTCGTCGTCTAGGGGCCTGGTCTGGGGCAATAGAGATAATGCGTGTTTGTTTTGCATGTTGAATGAGTTCTGTTATGCATGTTTTGGCAGGTGTTAGTGTGATATTGAATTTTTCACCTGAATCTAATGCTAATTCATTAGCCCACTTAATGTGTAACGGTTTATATATATTATTAAGTGGGAAGTTAAGTTTATGTTTCGCGGCTATGATAGCCCATTCCAGATTACTTTGATGAGCAAGGGTTAATAGAACTGTTTGGTTCTGTTGTAAATAGTTTTCAATTTCTTCACTCGCTTCAAATTTGACGCATTCTAGAATTTCTTCTGGCTTCATGTTGAAGCTTTTAATAATTTCAACAAAAACTTCACTATAGTTCTTGTAATGTTTTTTAAGTAACGTCTTTTTTTCTATAGCACTTAGGTTTGGGAAAGAATTATCTATATTCTTTTTCGCAATACTGCGTTTAAAGCGAACAATGTAGAAAAGAAATAGATATAGCGGCCACGAAAAACCATATAAAACATGAAGTGGGAGGGCTGCTATGAATTTTATGATGAGCTTTTGCAAAGATTTACTTTAGGTTTAAAGTGCGAGGGTAAGATTATAATCTAGTCGCTAACAGGTTTTTTAAGTTTCCATCTTCTATAAGCCCATAGCCAGTCTTCTGGGCTGTCTAATATTAATGCCTCAAGCTCGGCAATATATGCCTGCATTATTTGATTGGGTTCTTGTAGATAAGGTGGTTCAGCCAGTAATTTCAATGTTGCCTGATAGTACCCTTTACGGGTCCTTTTTAGTGACATGAAGATGATTGGATATTTAAATGCTCGAGTTATTTTTTCAGTGCCGGTGTGAAAAGCAGTATCGCGATTCAAAAACGTTTGCCAATAGGGATCATCATTCTTTTTAGGAGATTGATCGGCTGCCATCGCAAGCATGCGTGTAATCTTAGATCGTTTTAAAGATTCTGCTACACAAGTTTCCATGGGTAGGGGGGTAACATCAAATCTTGTGCGTAAATAATAAAATAATTTTTCTAGGGTTTCAGAGCGTTGAGTGCGGTAAACAGTATCCACTGGGTAATCTAAATGTTGTGCACATGCTAACAACGCCCACTCAAAATTACAAAAGTGTGCAGTAATAATAATGGCGGACTGATCTTGTTCTAAGTATTCTTCTAATACATGTAGGTTGGTAAATTCGACGCGATTTTTGATTTCTTCTTTACTTAAACTAAGTGACTTAATACTTTCTGCGATTACCATGCATGTATTTTTGTAATGCTTTTTAGCTAGGTTATTACACTCGTCATCAGTATAGTTTGGAAAAGATGCTTTAATATTTGCAAGCGCGAGTGTTTTCCTAACATTGAAGATATGAAATAAAAGAACATAACCACACCAAGAAGCTCCATGTAACACTCTTAAAGGTAATAGCGATAGAACTTTAAGAAAAGGTATTAACATAATGAAGAGTATTTGAAATAAGGGAGGTCGCTATTGTTAAGCCTTGTAACTTTTGGTAGTTATTTATTGCCCATCTATAAGGTTGATGTTTCAAACTGCATGAAATTGCGCCAGAAATTCTTTGGATCTAGCGCTTTTATCAGGCACATTAAAGCAATCTTGACCAAAACTATCCAACTTGATTCTGCCATACTTGCATCTAGCTGATTGAGTCAAAATATATCTAGATCTTCATTCTAATAAGCATTCACTGCAACAGATAGCTAGTGATACACTAATGCTGTATGCGCCCGTAGCTCAGCTGGATAGAGCATCGGCCTTCTAAGCCGAGGGTCGCAGGTTCGAATCCTGCCGGGCGCACCATTACTTATACGCCCTCATGATACCCAGATATTACTGCTAAATTGTTGATCATTAAGTGGTTTGTACTCTCTAATAAGTAACATAGTCAATTTATCCGGAAATACGTTAGTATGCGATTTCCAACTATGGTGAGCGTAGCTCAGTTGGTAGAGCGCAGGATTGTGATTCCTGTGGTCGTGGGTTCGATCCCCATCGCTCACCCCACTTGTTCTTGGTCATAGCAATATACATATAGACTTAATAATTTGTTTTTATATCGATGTAATTGCAATTAGTAATATTTGCAAATAAAAAAATGCAGTCTTACTATAGATTAACAGTATGAATACCAACGATTTCCTGAATCATTAGTAATGGCGACGATGACTAAATAACGCTCGTGCAAAATGTTTGGTGAATGACTAGTTTTAATATTAACTCTTGGAGCAACTTTTAAATGAAAAACATTAAATTAATTTGTCTGCTTGTGCTGATCGCAGTACTCGCAACGGGTTGTGCAACTCGTTCATGGGATAGTCGAGTAGCATGTGCTGCGGCAGGTGCTGTCGGTGGCACGATTATAGGCGGAGCTGCGGATAATACTGATGGAGCACTTGCGGGTGCTGCTATTGGTGGGATTTTAGGTTTCATAATTTGTCCTAATTCAGCTGAAGCGGCAGAACCCGCAATGGAAGCTCCTGGCGATGCTGATGGTGATGGTGTCACCGATGATAAAGATCGATGCCCAACGACTCCTGCAGGTGCAAAAGTGGATGCCAATGGCTGTGAGTTAGATAGCGATGGTGATGGTGTGGTGGATAGTAAAGATGCATGTC
>CALAJL010000121.1 GCA_937922735.1 uncultured Gammaproteobacteria bacterium
GGAATCAAAGTCGTCTGAATATTGGTAGGTGGTATACCCCGCACCTAAGTACATGCCATTGGCAAACTCATGTACGTATCCACCATAAATATCGTATTCCACACCATCGCCTACGTCTGCAATCCACGTTCCTACATAGAAGCCTCCGATTTCTAAATCGAGACCGCCGTTACCCACGCCCGTATCTTGTGGAATACCACGGTAGTTGTAGTCAGATAAAATTCCTGCATTACCGGAAAGCGTTGCTTCCGCTGAGGCAGTCGTTGTGAGCATTGCACTACTCGCTAGTGCTATGGTCGAAATGGTTAAAGTTTTAAGTGGTAGTTTCATAGTTGTTCCTAATTTAATTGGTTTTATATAAATTAAAGTAAGTAAGAGTCAAAGCATGAATACAGATGCAGAACCTTTACCGTAACCTTGGATATTGGCTTGAAAATGAAGTCCTGAACCATTTGATATAATTTCAGTAACATTCTCAGGTACTGATTCTTCATTTACATGTAATTTATCTAATCTCATATCCGGTGTGGTGCCATCTGAAAAGAAACCAACACTTACATTAAATACTTCATTGACGTTATCCATAATCGCACTGCTTATTTCACCTGTAGCAATGCAATCCTCAGCTGCTCCCATAGGTATCATTGAAAGTGCTGCACCTGAGAAACAAGCTAAAGAATTATCAAAAATAATTGCTCCACATATATTTTCTTCACCATTTTTAAATGTACCTATTACTGATTTTGGTGTGATATCTAAAGGTGTGTTATCAGTCACTTCAACATCTTTTCCAAAAAGCATATCAAAGGTATTTTTTACTCTTCTAAGTTCTAAAGCCATTTTTTACATCCCCGCTTTTGCCAATACCGGCATGAGTGATTTTTCGAATGATTCTGGTGTAAAGGGTTTGGTGATCATGAAATTAGCACCAGTGTCGTTAGCAAGGTTGCGCATTTTTTCAGAACCTTCTGTGGTGACAAATCCAAATTTTACACGTTGGTTCTCTTCGCGGACTTTGCCAAGAAACTCAATACCATTCATGTTTGGCATATTCCAATCTGATAGAATTAAGTCTGGATTATGTTCATCTACTTGTTTTAATCCTTCCGCACCATCTTCAGCTTCAACTATAGAGTGTTCGCCAATATCAATTTGACGAAGGATTCTTTTAACAATCATTCGCATGGCTTTGCTGTCATCAACTACTAAAACTTTTAACATTATATTTATTACTTGTTTGTTTTCGATACATATATATCGTCCAATCTTCTGATTATTTGAATTAAATATCAGAGTTATTCATCTTGCAAAATAGACCACTCATATTTACATAATCAATACATGTAATTAATGAGGTAAGTAATTATTAAAAAATGTTAGTTATAGGCTGTAATGTATTGTTTTTTTATAAATATTTGTGAGCATTTGCCGATAGATCTATATCTAGATAATAAAGTCAAAAATAATGCCAAGATCAATAGAAGAAATAATTGCAGAAACAAATAATTTAATATCTTTTCCCGCTGTAGTTTCACAATTCAATGATGCTGTAAATAGTGACAATACTACTTTAGAGAATTTGGGAGCTATCCTTCAATTAGATCCTGTTTTAACTGCAAAATTATTGCAATTAGCTAACAGCGCATACTTTGGTACTTCAGTACCAGCTGAAACAACAAGGGATGCGATATTTAGGTTAGGTGTGAAGCAAACACGTGATTTGGTTTATGGTATTTGCACAAAGAATGCATTTGACAATATTACAAATGAGCTTATTACAAATGAAGACTTTTGGAAGCATAGTTTATTATGCGCATTATCCGCACGAACAATTGCTAAAATCATTAAGATGCATTCCCCAGACACACTCTTTACTGCGGGACTATTGCATGATATCGGTGATTTGGTTTTATTTAAACTAGAACCAGAGAAATCTAGCGAAGCAATTGAGATAAATATAGACCGATATGATGGATTAAATCAGTCTAATGCAGAAATAGATGTATTTAATTTTGACCATGCAGAAGTAGGGGCAAGACTTGCACTTCATTGGAATTTACCTGAGGTATTACAAGCTTGTATAGAGAATCATCATACACCCAGTGAAGGATCTGAGTATGCGCAACATATAGCCGTTATCAATGTGGCGAATACAGTTGCGTCTCTTGTAGAGGTAGATAGTCACGATCTCTTGCAAGGTGCACCGATAGATGATTCAACATGGAAATTGTTAGGTGTCGATTCAATGGTCATTGAAAGTTGTTTTAGTGTAGTGCAGGAAGAATATGACGATATGGCAAGAATGTTATTTTAATAACATTTCTCTAAATAACATCTTATTTAATTGAAAAGCAATATTTTCATTGATATTTCAAGTCAAGTTATCTGTGATCTGTTTTATTTTGTCGGAATAAACTATCAACCATTTAATTGAAATCATGAAAACATCCTAACTTATGAATTTCATATAAGTTTTTAAAGTTTATTTTGTTGTCGCCGATACGTATATGAAGTCGTAATGTGCGGATTCTCTATATATTTCTATGCCTTTCTTTCTTTCATAGATAGATAGGAAAATTCTTGCAAATAGATGATATCCGTATGAATAAAATTATTAAATTGGAGCATGTGGCTTGGCAAAGATTTTAGCAGTAGATGATTCACCATCTATGAGAAAACTCGTATCTATGACGTTACGACATGGGGGGCATGATGTAATCACAGCAGATGATGGTGTAGATGCATTAGAATTCGCAAAAAATGAATCTGTAAATATTGTGGTTACAGATTTGCACATGCCAAATATGAATGGAATAGCTTTGGTAAGAGAATTGCGAAATTTAGAACATTATAAATATATACCTATTTTATTTCTTACTACTGAAACTAGCATTGAGATGAAAAAAGAAGGTAAGAGTGTTGGTGCTACGGGTTGGATAGTAAAACCGTTTAATTCAGAAAAATTGCTTGAGACTGTTGCAAAAGTTCTTGCATAAATATTATAACGATTTTTAGATTAAGGCTAACAAAATGTCTATGGATTTAGATCTAGATGAAATTAATGAGATATTCTTTGAAGAAAGTTTCGAAGGATTAGATGTGATGGAAACAGGTTTGCTGAACTTAGATCAAGGTGATGCAGATTCTGAGGTAATAAATGATATTTTTCGAGCAGCACATTCTATAAAGGGTGGTGCAGGTACATTTGGCTTCATGGAAATATCTGAATTCACGCATGTAGTAGAAACATTGTTAGATGAAGTTAGATCAGGAACGCGTCAAGTCTCTAAAGATGACATTCAATTATTACTTAAATCTGTAGATTATTTACGTGACACAATGACTGCACTGCAAAACAAGCAAGATGTTGATGCTGAGGCAGGAGAAAGTTTGCGCCAACAAATTAGTGCTGTACTTGGTAATGGTGGTCAAGATGATTCAACAGATAAAAAGAATATTGATGAAGCTGCCTCTGAGGATAGTAAATCAGAAGCAGGTGCTGAAGATAATGTAGATAAGTTTTTAGAAAGTCAAAAACTATGGACGATTATATTTGAGCCGCATCTAAATATGCTCCAAAGCGGTAACGATCCGTTAAGAATATTTCGTGAACTTGAATCACTTGGTGATTTAGAAGTAGAGGCATTAACCGAATCATTGCCAGTATTTGAAAAATTAGAGCCACAAAATTGCTATTTGAGTTGGAAATTATATTTATGCACAGAAGCAACACGTGATGAAATACTAGAGGTGTTCGATTGGGTCATGGAAGAATGTGATCTAGAGATTATAGAGCCAGAAAATACTACTGAAGCTACAGATGAAGTATTAGAAGAAGAAATATCAAAAGAAACGGAAAATATTATAGCTAACAAACCAATTCAATCTAATGAAACTCAGCCAACAAAAAATAATGAGAGTAACAACTCAACTACAGAAAAAAAAGTTACAAAGTCAAAAGCAGCACCAAAACCTGTTGCGAAAGAATCATCATCTATCCGTGTAAGTATTGAAAAGGTAGATGCATTATTAGATCTGGTTGGTGAATTGGTCATCACGCAATCAATGCTCAAACGATTTGGTAATGAATATGATTCTGACTCACTTAAAGAACTGGGTGATGGGTTAACTCAGCTAGAGCGATATACAAGAGAGTTACAAGAAAATGTAATGGATATTCGCATGCTGCCTATTAGTTCTAATTTTAATCGTTTCCCAAGGTTAGTGCATGACATTAGTGGCAAGCTAGGTAAAAAAGTCGAACTTAAGTTAAGTGGTGAACACACCGAGCTAGATAAAACTGTATTAGAAAAAATTGGCGATCCACTCGTTCATTTAGTTAGAAATTCTTTAGACCATGGTATTGAAACGCCTGATGTAAGGGTTGCCGCAGGAAAGCCAGAAACTGGTGTGTTGCATTTAAATGCATTTCAAGAAGGTGGAAATATTGTTATACGTGTTGAAGATGATGGTGCAGGTATTAATACAGAAAAAATACTGGCTAAAGCACGTGATAAAGGCTTGGTTGGACCTGAAGAAAATCTTTCAGACGATCGCATTAACAATTTAATATTTCACCCTGGTCTTTCAACAAATGATGAGGTGAGTGATCTATCAGGCCGTGGCGTGGGCATGGATGTTGTACGACGTAATATTAAAGACTTAGGTGGTCGTGTTGAAATTCATTCTGAACGTGGTGTTGGCTCTGTATTAACTATCAGACTTCCATTGACGTTAGCAATTTTAGATGGACAACTTGTTAGATGTGGAAAAGAGACTTACATCATTTCATTATTATCTATAGTTGAAACAGTAATGGTAAATGCAGATCAAGTTAATGATGTTGCAGGTGGTGCTCGTGTATATCATATGAGAGGAAATTATATTCCTGTAATTAGTCTAAATAATGTTTTTAAACACGATCACAATGCTTCAGTGAAAAATAAGAATAGTGGCTTGTTAGTTGTTGTTGAATCTGATGGAGCACAAGTAGGAATACTCGTTGATGAGCTATTAGATCAACAGCAGGTTGTTATTAAAAGCTTAGAAGATAATTTTAAACAAATGGATGGTTTATCAGGAGCAACTATCCTTGGTGATGGGACCGTTGCATTGATTCTAGATGTGCCTGGTTTTGTGCAAAGCTTTTTATCATCTGAAATACATAAAACTAGTCCGCATAAGCATGCCGCTTAAGTAGAAAATATTTGGAGATATAAAGATGAATACATCAGAAGCTCAATTGATAGAAGAAGAGCATTTTAATACGGATTCAGAGCAATTTTTAACTTTTATGCTTGCGGGTGAGGAGTATGGGGTTGAAATATTAAGCGTTCAGGGAGTGCAAGGTTGGTCAAAAACAACGCCAATACCTAATACACCTGATTACATTCTTGGCGTTATTAATTTACGTGGCGCGATTGTTCCTATAATTGATTTACGAAAACGCTTTGAGCTAGAAGCAATACCTTATGGTTCTACTACAGTGGTTGTCGTAGTAAAAGTAACCAATGAAGAATCAGATAGAACAGTAGGTATAGTGGTAGATGGAGTGTCTGAAGTATACCGTCTTGATAATAAAGATATTCAAGCAGCCCCTGAATTTGGTGATGCAGTAAAGACAGAGTATATAAAAGGTCTTGCTACTGCAGATGAGAAAATGATCATACTTCTTGAGATCAATAAATTAATTAGTTTTGATGTCATAGAAGAAGCATTTTCAAATGATGAAGTTAATACATAGTTAAAAAATTAAATGAATATCAAGTAAAAATATATATGGAATATTTAGAGGTAGGGACAAAATATGTTTTCAAATATAACGCTTAGACAAAAATTATTAATTGCAACGATTGCATTAAGTATACCAATATTTTATTTAAGTTATTTAATGATGAGTGGAAGCATATCTACCATTCAAAAAAGGCAAGTTGAGCTAAATGGATTAGAGTACCAATCCTATTTACGTGTAGTTTCTAAGAGTATTGCTGATCATCGAGGTATGACATCATCATATTTAAATGGAAATGAAAGTATAGGATCGGATATTGGTGTAATTGCTGAACAAACAGATAAAGTGATTAATGATTTAATTGATTTTGATAAGCAATGGAATAATCAATTCAATACTAAAAATTTGGTTGAGAAATTAAGTCAAACTTGGAATACATTAAAGTCTGAAAATTTAGAATTACGCAAACGAGAAAATTTTGAAAAACATTCAGATTTAATAGCTCATGTTCTATATATGTCTGATCATATTGCAGTGAATACAGCTCTGACATTAGATCCGGACCCGGATATTTCATATTTAAGTAATCTGACAACTAGCAGTATTCCAAAATTAAATGAGGAAATTGCAAAATTACGTGGCGTTAGCACGGCTATAGCAACACGACAATATCTAGAGGATGGTGAAAATCTGACTGTTCTATCATACCAAATTGGGGTGCGTGAAAATCAAAATGCAACCAAAATATTATTTGAAAGAGCGTTCAATGAAAACTCTGCATTTGAAACAGACATGAAAGAAAGTTTGCATGTATTTTTAGAGAACATTGACACAGTAGTAAATAATAGCCAGTTTCTAGTGACAGATGTGACGGGTTTAATGCAAGCAGAATCTGCTAAATACTTTTCAGCTGGCACAGCTGGTATTGAACAAGGTGAAAAGTTAAACAATCAAGTAATTAACACTATTAAAGTATTACTCAATGATCGTATTGCTGCAATGCAATCTAAACTTTATCTTAGTGCCGGTATTACATTAGTTTTGTTTATATTTGCTTGTTTTTTCATTCTTTTTATCGCACGAGAAGTAAATAAGAACTTTTCTAGAGTCATTAATATTTTTGAAAGAATAAAAGGTGGTGAATATGATAGTGAAATTGTAATTCAAGGTAATACAGAGTTTTCAAAAATATATTCCAGTTTGTCTTCCATGCAAAATGGCCTCAAGGAGTCTGTGCAAAAGGATCGAGAGATCGCAGAACATTCAGGCCGTATAAATATGGCGTTAGGAATGGTGTCAGCGGGTGTGATGATGGTTGATGAAGATCTTAATATTATTTATACAAATCCATCTGTAGTAAAGATACTAGGAGATGCACAAGAAGATATTCGCAAAGAATTACCAAACTTTGATAGTGAGAATCTAATAGGTACTAATATTGATATGTTCCATAAAGATCCTTCTCACCAGCGTGGACTTCTAGCTAATTTAAAAGAAACGCATAATGCTGAAATATCAGTTGGTGGACGAACCTTAGTTATCAATGCAAATCCAGTATTTAATGATGATAATGAGAAAATAGGCACAGTTGTCGAATGGAGTGACCGTACCCAAGAATTAACTGTCATTAATGAAGTTCAAAGTTTAGTTGAAAATGCATCGATGGGTAATTTAAGTGAACGTATTGATCTTGCTAACAAGGAAGGATTCTATAAACGTTTGAGTAGTGGTATGAATGACTTAATTGATGTCTCAGAACGTGTAATAAACGATACATTGCGCGTACTTGGCGCAATGTCACAAGGTAACTTAAATGAAACCATTGATGAAGATTACCAAGGTGTATTTGAACAACTTAAAACCGATACTAATTTAGTTATTGATAAATTAAAGGATGTGGTTACAAATATAAAACACTCATCTGATACAGTAGGCACAGCAGCGCAAGAAATATCAACAGGCAATCACAATCTAAGTCAACGCACAGAAGAGCAAGCTGCGAGTTTAGAAGAAACTTCATCTAGCATGGAAGAAATGACCGGTACGGTGCAACAGAATGCAGATAATGCTCAACAAGCTAATCAACTAGCTATTAGTGCACGTGAGCAAGCAGAAAATGGTGGACAAGTGGTGACGACAGCTATTGAGGCTATGGATGAAATAAATACTTCAAGCAAGAAGATCGCAGATATTATTAGTGTAATTGATGAAATCGCTTTCCAAACTAACTTGTTAGCACTTAATGCCTCAGTAGAGGCTGCTCGTGCAGGTGAACAAGGTCGTGGGTTTGCGGTAGTGGCAAGTGAAGTGCGAAATCTAGCGGGTCGAAGTGCCACCGCAGCAAAAGAGATTAAAGAGCTGATTGAAGATAGTGTGCAAAAAGTAAGTGAAGGCTCTAAATTAGTTAATAAATCTGGCGAAACTCTTGATGAGATCGTAACCAGTGTGAAAAAAGTTACCGATATTATCGCA
>CALAJL010000122.1 GCA_937922735.1 uncultured Gammaproteobacteria bacterium
CTCCTGGCGATGCTGATGGTGATGGTGTCACCGATGATAAAGATCGATGCCCAACGACTCCTGCAGGTGCAAAAGTGGATGCCAATGGCTGTGAGTTAGATAGCGATGGTGATGGTGTGGTGGATAGTAAAGATGCATGTCCTGGTACACCAGCAGGCACTAAGGTTGATGAAAAAGGTTGTGAAGTGATGGCAAAAGCTATTTCACTAAGTGGTATTTACTTCCGCTCAGATTCTGCAGAACTAAAGAGTGAATCTATTGCAGTGTTGGATGCAACGGCAGATACATTAAATGCGAACCCTGGTGTAGGGGTTGAAATTGCAGGACATACAGATAGCCAAGGTGATGCTTCATACAACCAAGGTTTATCGCAACGTCGTGCAGATTCGGTGAGAAGTTATTTAACTTCAAAAGGTGTTGAGGCTTCTCGTCTTTCTGCTGTAGGGTATGGTGAAACTCAACCTGTAGCAGATAACGAAACTTCTGATGGAAGAGCGCAAAACCGTAGAGTAGAGCTACGTATTACTCAGTAAACTTAGCTTAATTGACGCGATGAAAAAGCCCGCATCTAGCGGGCTTTTTTTTGTGAAACGTAAGCTAGTAAGTTAAAAACAGATGGTTTTGATAAGGAAATATTTATAAGGAAATTTTATTTTTAATACACCATTCAATTACTTCAGTGGTATCAAATATATAGTCCTTTGAAGTGGTGGGTAGTGTTGAATTTTTTTTCGGCTTTATTGAAAAAGGTAAGCCTTGTTCAGCCCAGGCATCAATTTTTGTTTGGCTTACACCAAAAATGGCTGCCAAATCAGAACAGTTCACTTTAAGGCCCACAGGTACTCCATTTATGTAAATTGGATGTTGAATCTAGATTTATAACAAAATTTGAATATTTTTGCTCATCATTGGGCATACATTCTAAATCTTGGCTCACCAAGCAGCAATGTGCCTGCTTGAGTGTAGCGTGTTACTTTTAGAAATATCATCGCTATGAATATAATTGTAAGCTAAATTTGATGACGGTAAACAATGAAACAGCTTAAAAAGCACATATCTACGATAAAGGCAGTTTGCGAATAATGAAATATTTGTTAGTAAAGAGTTTGCTTTTAGGCATGTTCCTCACAACCCAAGTATTTTCTGACATTACGTCAAATGCGAATACTAATGACGGGTCCAAAACTGAGCCCAGTAGCGAATTTAAAGCAAAAAAAGGAATCCCTCCCCAATGCAGCGCGGGCTGTATATCAGAATATGGTGAAGTGCTGGGTGTGTCACCAGCAGGAGTGCCGGCGTATTCTAATTGCGATTCAGATTGTGTCATCTTTGAACCCAACCATCTGAATGATATTTACACAGGTATAAAATGGCAGTGTGTTGAATATGCAAGACGTTGGTTGCTAAAGGAGCTGGGTGTGGTATTTGGTGATGTGGATATAGCCGCTGATATTTGGGCGATACAGCGGGTGAGCAATCCAATAAACCATCAGACTCAAACTTTTGAATCTATTGTTAATGGTGCGCATGCATTGCCTCAAAGAGGAGATTTGCTCATTTATGGAAAAAGCTATTTAGGAACTGGGCACGTTGCGGTAGTTGTATCCATTAATGAAAAACAGCAAACGATACGACTTGCAGAGCAGAACTATGAAAATACAAAATGGCAAAAGAATTATGCGCGTGAGATTAAGTACGTCAACTCTGACAATCGTTATTGGTTGTTAGATAGTTACCTAATTGGCTGGAAGCGAGTGCAGTCAACGAAACATTAATAAAAGAATAAATTAATAAATACTAGAGTTAATAAGTTACTTAGCTAAGAGTTTATGTGATCAGTATTTTGCTTAAACGTTTTTAATATCAGAATGATAAAAATAACTATGCTAACAGCCGCAAGGTAACCAATAACTTTGTCATAACTGCCAGTTAAAAAAGCATATTCAGAAGTTGGGTTGGAGTCTGTAACCCGTTTGAATATTTTAATCGTAATCACCCAACCCGCATGTATGCCAACGCAGAGTGCAATTTTGTTAGTCCGAAGCATAACGATTGAGAGTAATGCTCCCGCTAAAAATAAAGCAATAAATGAATCCAGGATCAGTGGAATATCTGCAGATCCCGGTAAGGCATTTTTTAAGAGTACAAACCCACTGGCCCAATTTAGTGAATCGCTATCCAATTCGATATCGGGCTGTAAGAAATGAACCAAGGCATAAAATACGCTAGTGGCGACAACCGCAAACATTACAGAGCTATGTTTTTTAATTGCACGTAACATGGCACCTCTAAAAAGTGTTTCTTCAATAAAGCCGATAATTAAGCCGGCTACTAAAGAGGTGATGATTAAACTAACCACATTAACCAGTGATATCTCCCAGCCCATATCAATAGTACGGTTTTTGGTGATCAATAAACCAACGATTACTGGCAGCATGATTAACATGCCAAAGCCGATGCCTTTGCTGAGATCTCTGAAAAATTGTTTTTTATCTGAGGGATAGCCAATAGCTTGCCAGCTAGTAAAACCTAGCCTTTTATACAGTGCGAAAAATAGAATAATGGCCATCAGTAAAACACTTCGACTGGCCACACGGTCAAAATCCAGCTCAAACCAATTCTCAAGTAAGCTGTGCACAGGGTAGGAAATAGCCGCACCGCTCAAAAGTGCTATTGCAAAATAGGCAATAAAGATTAAAAGTGCGGGCATAGAGGGATTATAAGTTTAATGTATCTTCAGAATAAATGCCCTTTGCTACATTTCTGATAAATAATTTCAGTTATAATTCTACTTTACTCATGAGGTTTGTTCGTGAGATTGGATTATGCGTAGGCTCATTAATGAGTTGTTTGCCTAGTAAAAATGCGAGAGTGGCGGAATTGGTAGACGCGCTGGTTTTAGGTACCAGTGGGGTAACCCGTGAGAGTTCGAGTCTCTCCTTTCGCACCATCCTTCGGCACATTAAATTCAATGTGAGGAGTTATGGTTTAGGGGTGATGAACAACTTTGTTACAGAAATGAGCTGCATAAATGAGCTAGAACGGCCCCGAGAACACTAACTCAAGAATACTTATTTTAGAACGGAACAACCGTGTCATTGAAAGAGCTCTAATCGCAGCCGCTGAAACCCCTAAATAATTAGAAGATCATTAAGCACATAATTTAACTAACAACATTTAAATCAAAACGAATAGAAACTATGCAAGTATCTCTAGAAGCATCAGAAAACTTAGAACGCAAAATGACGGTCGAAGTACCGGCTGACGAAGTAAATTCAGCTATTGAAATAAAGTTAAAAAATCTAAGTGCGAATGTAAAGATGTCTGGCTTTCGTCCAGGTAAAGTACCGCTGCGCGTAGTGCGACAGCAATATGGTAAAAAAATAACCCAGGAAGTGATTGCAGAAACCATGCAAACCAGCTTCCAGAAAGCAGTAATACAAGAAAAACTACGTCCCGCTGGTAGCCCAAATATTGAGCCTGTTAGTTTGGAAGTTACTCAAAACTTAAAATATGTTGCTACTTTTGAAGTCTATCCTGAAATTGAATTAGCCGATGCTAGTAAGCTTGAGATTGAAGTAGCCGATGTAGAAATAGCAGATACCGATATAGATGATATTGTAGAGAAGCTTCTTAAACAGAAAATTAACTGGAACGAAGTGGATCGGAAAGCTAAGCAAGATGATCAGGTGACCATGAATTTTGTTGGTAAAATTGATGGTGAGGTGTTTGAAGGCGGCAGTCAGGATAATTTCCCAACTGTAATAGGTTCTAAAAACTTGTTACCTGATTTTGAAAAACAGCTTGAAGGCGTTATAAAGGGAGATAAAAAGTCTTTCGATGTGACATTCCCTAAAGATTATATGCAACAAGATCTTGCAGAGAAAGTAGCTACTTTTGAAATTGAAGTATTAAAAGTAGAAGAGGGTGAAGTGCCAGAGCTTACAGAAGAGATCATTAAAGAGTTCGGAATAGAAGAAGGTACTTCAGAAGCTTTTCGTAAACAGCTAACTGACAATATGACAGCTGAAATGGAGCAACGAAAGAAAGCTTTTGAAAAAAATAGTGTGATGGAAGCATTGTTTGAAGAAATAAAGGTAGAGATACCAAATGCATTACTGAAACAAGAAATTGTAGCGTTACGTGGCCAGGCAATGTCTAACATGCAAATGCCAGACAACTCCGGATTGCCTGATGATGTATTGCCCGATCGCTTATTTGAAGAAGAAGCCAAAAAAAGGATATCGCTAGGTTTGATTATCAGTGAAATTGTTCAGAAAAAAGAAATCAAACTTGACCAAGATAAAGTAACCCAACAACTAAATATGATTGCGGGAAGTTATGGTAAGCCGGATGAGGTTATTCAATACTACCGTAGCAATCGTGATGCGATGGCGAATATAGAAATGTTGGTTATGGAAGAGCAAGTGGTAGACTATGTGCTTGGCGAAGCTAAGAAGAAGTCTAAGAAATTCAGCTTTGATGAATTTGTTAACAAACAAAATTAATTTAATAGTAGGAAATAATTATGCCTAGCTCCAATTCACAACATCCTGATATGCAAAATGGTGCACAACACACACAAGGCTTAGGTCTTGTGCCAATGGTAGTGGAACAGTCTGCACGTGGCGAACGCGCATATGATATTTATTCACGTTTATTGAAAGAGCGTGTCATTTTTATCGTTGGGCCGATTGAAGATCAAATGGCTAACCTTGTAGTTGCACAGTTGTTATTTTTAGAGTCTGAAAACCCAGATAAAGATATTTCTATTTATATTAATTCACCAGGTGGTGCAGTGACCGCGGGTATGGCCATTTACGACACCATGCAGTTTATAAATCCAGACATCAGTACATTGTGTATTGGACAGGCAGCAAGCATGGGTGCATTGTTGTTAGCCGGTGGTGCGGCAGGTAAACGTTACGCGCTCCCTCATTCACGAGTAATGATTCATCAACCTCTTGGCGGCTTTCAAGGTCAAGCAACGGATATTGATATCCATGCGCGAGAGATTCTAAAAATACGTGAAGAGTTAAACAAAATATTGGCACATCATACGGGTCAATCTGTAGAGGTGATTGCTGAAGACACAGATCGTGATAATTTCAAGGATAGTGAAACCGCTAAAGAATATGGGTTAATTGACGAAGTACTAGATAAGCGTGTTCCAAATACAGATAGTTAGAATGTCTAGAGTCAATTTTCCAGCACTAAAATCAAGAACTTAAGTTTTAAGAATTAACTCTGAATCAATGAGTTGTCATAATGCTTAAAAATTGTTCAAGAAGTTGTGTTTCAGTGCACTATAAAACTCTAAAAATAAGCGTATAGTTGACTTAACTAGAGAGCATTATCTTTTATAGATAATCAATTCCATATAAAACTTAATTCATATATCAGCGTCTTATTTAATAAATAGATGTGCGGTAATTTTAATGAGTGACGATAATTCAACTAAGGACCAAGAAAGCGGCAAGCTGTTGTATTGCTCATTCTGCGGTAAAAGCCAACACGAAGTTCGCAAATTAATTGCTGGCCCTTCTGTTTTTATATGCGACGAGTGTGTCGAATTATGTAACGACATTATCCGTGAAGAAATGCAGGATCAAGCACCTGCCGGCACAACTAAATTACCTAAGCCAATCGAAATTAATGACATCTTGGATGAATATGTCATCGGTCAAGATCGCGCTAAGAAAGTATTATCGGTTGCGGTCTACAATCACTACAAACGTCTAGATGCAAAGAGTGCAAGTAAGAGTGCAGTTGAATTAGCGAAGAGTAATATTCTTTTAGTCGGACCAACAGGTTCTGGTAAAACGTTACTTGCAGAAACCTTAGCGCGTTTATTAAATGTTCCATTCACCATTGCCGATGCAACCACGCTAACTGAAGCGGGATATGTGGGTGAAGATGTAGAAAATATTATTCAAAAGTTATTACAGAAATGTGATTACGATGTAGATAAAGCACAAACCGGTATTGTATATATAGATGAGATTGACAAAATTTCACGTAAGTCGGACAACCCATCCATCACCCGTGATGTTTCAGGTGAAGGTGTGCAACAAGCCTTGTTAAAACTAATTGAGGGCACCATTGCATCTGTGCCGCCTCAAGGTGGAAGAAAGCATCCACAACAAGAATTTTTACAAGTAGATACCAGTAATATTTTGTTTGTCTGTGGCGGTGCGTTTGCCGGCTTAGATAAAGTCATTCGTGATCGCACAGAAAAAGGTGGCATAGGATTTTCCGCTGAACTTCGCAGTAAAGAAACGAATGAGAATATTGGTGAAATTTTGCATAACGTAGAGCCAGAAGATCTAATTCGTTATGGTCTAATTCCTGAGTTTGTTGGTCGATTGCCAGTTGTCGCCACCTTGGAAGAATTAAATGAAGAAGCATTGGTACGTATTCTTACAGAACCAAAGAATGCCATCACTAAACAATACAAACGCCTGTTTGATATGGAAGGTGTTGATATCGAGTTTAGAGAAAACGCATTGTATGCCGTAGCCCGAAAAGCCATGGATCGCAAAACGGGTGCTCGAGGTCTGCGCACCATTCTAGAGAATGTGCTACTAGACACGATGTACGATTTACCCTCACAAGATAGTATTAGCAAGGTAGTAGTAGATGAAGGTGTGATCACAGGTGATTCCAAGCCTTATCTGATCTATGAAGGTGCTGAATATGAAAAGGCCGCTTCTGAGGATTAACTCGCGGCCAATTGGTCAATAAATGGGCAAAATAACTCTATTTAGCTCATTAATGTGTACAGTCAGCCACGCTGGCCTTGAATTCCCTACAAAAAATCCCCATATTTTGGGTATCAACGCTATTCTCTTAACTACAATAACTTATTGATAAAATCAATTAATTTGCCTCACGTAAATAAACAGATTTAACCAACGGTATATAAATAATATGAGTGAAGATTCGAGTTCAAAGGATGTAACCGACAAGATAACTGGAGACGAAAGTCAGACAGTACCGGTACTGCCACTTCGTGATGTCGTGGTGTATCCGCACATGGTCATCCCATTATTTGTAGGACGAGAAAAATCTATTCAAGCACTTGATGCGGCAATGTCTGATAACAAACAGATTTTGCTAGTTGCACAAAAGAGTGCCGAAATTGATGATCCACAAATTGATGAAATTCATCAAATAGGAACGCTTTCTACTATTTTGCAATTGCTAAAACTTCCGGATGGAACCATCAAAGTTCTCGTGGAAGGTGTAGAGCGTGCAGAAGTGATTAATTATTCTGAAGGCGAAGAATTTTTTAGTGCGCAGATTGGTGTATTAGAAAGTGAAGAAGTGGAAGATGAAAAAGAATTAGAGGTTTTAGCGCGCTCGGTGACCACCATGTTTGAGCAGTATGTAAAGCTAAACAAGAAAGTGCCACCAGAAGTATTAACTTCATTAGCCGGTATAGATGAGCCCTCCAGGCTTGCCGATACCATTGCAGCACACATGTCGTTAAAGCTTGATGAAAAGCAGCACGTATTAGAAATTAGAACGGTACAACTACGTTTAGAGCATCTCATATCCTTAATTGAAGGTGAGTTAGATGTATTACAGATAGAAAAGCGTATTCGTGGTCGCGTTAAGCAGCAAATGGAAAAATCTCAACGCGAGTACTATTTGAATGAGCAAATGAAAGCTATTCAAAAAGAATTGGGTGAAATTGAAGATGTCCCAAATGAAGTTGATGAGCTGCAAGATAAAATCGAAAAAGCAGGCATGTCGAAAGAAGCCAAAGAAAAGGCCGATTCAGAATTAAACAAATTAAAAATGATGTCTCCGATGTCGGCAGAAGCCACAGTGGTTCGAAATTATATCGACTGGTTAGTGGGTGTGCCGTGGAAGAAGAAGTCCAAGGTGCGCAACGACCTAGCCGCAGCAGAAGCCATATTAGAAGAAGATCACTATGGTCTAGAAAAAGTTAAAGAACGCATCCTTGAATATTTAGCGGTGCAACAACGGGTGAAGAAGTCTAAAGGCCCCATTTTATGTTTGGTAGGACCTCCCGGTGTAGGTAAAACCTCTATAGGTAAATCCATCGCACGTGCGACGAATCGAAAGTTTTCGCGTATGGCGCTGGGTGGTGTGCGGGATGAAGCTGAAATTCGCGGGCATCGCAGAACCTATATCGGTTCTATGCCCGGCAAAATTGTTCAAAATCTATCCAAAGTAGAAGTGCGCAATCCGCTGTTTTTGCTCGACGAAATCGACAAGATGGCAGCAGATTTTCGTGGTGATCCAGCATCAGCGATGCTGGAAGTGTTAGATCCAGAACAAAACCATACGTTTGCAGATCACTATCTTGAAGTGGATTACGATTTATCAGATGTAATGTTTGTGGCTACGGCCAACACTTTAAGTATTCCCGGCCCATTGTTGGATCGTATGGAAGTGATTCGTCTACCGGGTTACACCGAAGACGAGAAGAAAAATATCGCCATTAAATATCTCGTGCCAAAAGCGATGAAAGCGAATGGTCTTAAAGAAGACGAAATAAG
>CALAJL010000123.1 GCA_937922735.1 uncultured Gammaproteobacteria bacterium
TGCGTGGTCACCAGCAATAGTAACACCCAATATTTTATCTTTGCCAGGTTTGGTAAGTACTTTGACTACACCATGCGCTTCTCCATCTGCAATTGCACGGTCTAATTCTCCAATATCAAAGCGTGTTACTTCATAATCTATCTTTTTATCTTTTGCTTGTTGTTCATTTAATCCAACATGAGCGACTTCAGGTTCAGTGAAGGTGCACCATGGGATGACAGAGTAATCGACACGAAACTTTTTAAAGCTACCAAATAAGGAATTTACGCTGGTATACCATGCTTGATGTGCTGCGGCATGGGTAAGTTGATAGGGTCCCGTTACGTCACCACATGCATATATATTTGGATAATTAGTTTGTAAATATTCATTTACTTCTAAGGTTCCATTTTTGCGTAGTTCTAATTCCAGGTTTTCATTCCAAACATCACTGCCTCGCGCTTTACGGCCCACGGCAACTAATAATGTATCGAATGGAACCAGCTTTTCTTCGCCATCTTTTGTGCAAACGAGAGTAGCAATATCTTTATTTTCATTCTTTTGGCTTTGTTTGGCATCTATTTGTCTAACTTCGCTGGCGGTATGATTGGTTAATAAATGTATGCCGTCTGCTACAAGGCTTTGTTCAACCATGGACGCTATTTCAGGATCTTCCATTAACATTATTCTTGGCGCCATTTCTACTAAGGTAACTTGTACGCCTAAACGAGCGAAACATTGAGCTAGTTCGCAACCTATTGGTCCGCCTCCAAGTACTGCCATATTTTTTGGTAATTCGTTTAAGTTCCAAATCGTGTCAGAAGTATGGTAGTTCACTTTATCTAAACCTGGGATAGGTGGAACAAAGGGTTCTGCTCCCGTTGCTAAGATAATATTTTTACTGGTAAAAGTTTTGCCGTTTACTTCTACCGTCCAAGGATCCATTAACTTTGCCTCTCCTTGCATACACTCTACACCGAGGCTTGTGTAACGTTCGACAGAGTCATGAGGCTCAATATCTTTAATTACATTTTGCACACGATTCATGACATCTTTAAAATCAAAATCAGCGGTTGCTGATTTAAAACCATATTTCTCAGCATTATTTACTTGTGAAATAAATTTTGCTGAGCGTATGAGTGCTTTGGAAGGAACGCAGCCTGTATTCAAACAATCACCACCCATTTTATGTCTTTCGATAAGCACTACTTTAGCTTTAACGGCAGCAGCAATATAAGAAGAAACCAAACCAGCAGAACCTGCACCAATGACAGCCAAGTTGTAATCAAAGTTTTTTGGTTTATTAAAGCCTGCGTAAATACGCCGGTGTTTGATGGTGTTAATTATGAATTTTGCAATCCACGGGAAAATCGCTAGTAGTATAAAAGCACCCCAGATCTTGGGAGTTAAGATGCCTCCTATAGATTCTAGATTGGCCAGCTGTGTGCCAACATTGACATAAATTATTGTGCCGGCAAGCATGCCAAAAAAGCTGGTAACTACATAGGTAAGAGTGCGAATGGGCGTAAGTCCCATCAATACATTAATAACGAAGAAAGGGAAGATGGGTAGTAGTCTTAGTGTTAGCAAATAAAATGCACCATCTTTCTTAACGCCTTCATTAATAGTTTTTAGTTTATCTGCATATCGTTCTTGTATGGTGTTACCTAGTAAGTAACGTGATAACCAAAAGGCAACCGTTGCCCCAATGGTTGCGGCAAATATGACTAATACACTTCCTAGTAATAGGCCAAAAATTGCGCCTGCTAGTAATGATAAAATACTTGCGCCGGGGATAGAAAAGCTCGTGGCTAAAACATACACTACAAAGAAAATCACAATACTTTGTAGTGGATTAGCTTGATAATAATCGGCAATGGCTTGCTGCTTAGATTTGATATACGCAAAGTCTAAATATTGATGTAGATCAAAAGCAAAAAAACTAACCATTAAGGCAATAATTGCAGATACTAGTATTATTTTTTTCATTTCAGTTGCCTTAGGTTAACGGCTATAAATTATTTTATTTGGGTTTTAAATCACTAGATTCATATATGTGGATGTGATTACAATTGCTTTGTTAATTAAAAGATATATTTCCTAATCATTTTTATAAGTATTCAAAAATGCATATCGCTACCTGTAAATACCATGATCATGTCCATCTTGCAGTAGTGCAAGAAAATTCTGCTCTATTCCCTGCTATGTGTAAGGAATGGCCAAGTAACATAAACGACATGCTACAGTTGATCGATGCTGGAGCAGATTCCTTACAAGCACTAAAAAATATAGTTGCCAAAGCATCTGCTGATGAATGGATAGCACTGACCCAGGTTGAGATGATGTCACCCATACCCAGGCCTAGGCAAAATATAATGTGTCTAGGGTGGAATTATATTGAGCATGTAGAAGAAACCGCTGGCAAAGCATTAGAGGCACCTAAATTGCCTAAATACCCAATCGTATTTACTAAAGCAGCATCCAGTATGAATGGCCCTTATGCTGATATACCAGTTGATCTTGCAGTTTCTGACAAAATGGATTGGGAAGTCGAATTGGCCGTTATCATTGGCAAATCTGGTCAAGGCATTACTAAAGAAAAGGCTATGGAGCATGTATTTGGTTATAGCATTATTAATGATGTTTCAGCACGTGATATTCAAAAAAGACATAAGCAATTTTTTATTGGTAAGAGTTTTACTGGTGCCTGTCCTATGGGTCCGTGGATCGTAACGGCGGACGAAATAGCTGATCCACAGCAGCTGGACTTAAAAAGTTGGGTAAATGACAAGATTAAGCAAGATTCAAACACTAAATATCAAATATTTGATGTGGCAAGTGTGATTGAAACGTTATCACAAGGCATGGTGTTAGAGGCTGGTGATATTATTGCCACCGGAACGCCAAGTGGAGTGGGATATGTTCGTAATCCACCAGAATATCTAATGCCTGGTGATGTAGTGGCATGCGAAATTGAGGGAATCGGTAAAATTTCTAATCCAATTGTTGCTAAGTAAATTTATAATAATTCGTTTAAGGCTCGTTGTAAGCCTTCAACATAAAGTTGTTTAGATAATAAAAAGCCTCCACCATGTCCCCCATCTAATTCAATAAACTGCTTGGGTTCATTTGCAGCTGCAAAGTTGCGTTGACTATGTTCATAGGGAATTACTTCATCTTTTTTACTATGTGCAATAACAATCGGGCAATGAATGTCTCTTAATTTTGAGTATGTTTCATACTCATGTTTTACAATTAAACTTGTAGGCATAAAAGGATAATGTTTTGCAGAGACTTCGGTCATTGAAGTAAATGTTGATTCTAGAATTAACATTGCAGGATGTACTTTTTTGGCGAGTTCAGCCGCAACCCCACCACCTAAAGAGCGACCTACGATAATGATATCTTGTGGTGTTAGTTTGCGTTGACCAACCAAAAAACGCCAGGCTGTATCTGCATCAATATACGTTCCCTGCTCACTTGGCTTGCCAGTGCTTAAACCAAAACCTCGATAATCTATAATTAAAAAATTAAGGCCAAGGTTGTTATAAATTTTAATCGTTTCTAAGCGGTGTGAAATGTTGCCCGCATTGCCATGAAAGAAAAGTATAGTTTTTGTGGAATTCGTTTTATTGTTATTTGCAGGGATATACCAGGCATTAATTTTTTCATTGTCTATAGTGCGTAACGTCAAGTTCTCATACTCAAGGCCTATATCTGCAGGCGTCGCGATAATTTCTCTTGTTGGCATTTGTGGCGCATAGATAAACAATGCCTGTGCAAAATAAATTGCTATCATGGCAGCTATGTAGAAGAGTGCGATTGCCAGTAAGAACTTAATAAGCATAAAGATTTATAAATGTTTTCTCATCGTGTACAGAATGATTTGCATACTATCTTATTGGTAGTGGGCATGGCGATATTACTAGGATTAATTGGATATTTGCTGTTTGGGACGATCGGCTTAGTCATACTTGTTTTGGGCGGTATATTTCTAATTTCCGCAGGCCCACGTGTCGCGCCAAAACTTGTCTTGCGGATGTACAAAGCTAAACCAGTTGAAGTGGAACAAGATACACAATTATTTAGTATTGTAGAAGTGTTAAGTGAGCGTGCAGGGTTACAAAATGTCCCTCAGCTTTATTATATTCCAAGCCAGATGATTAATGCGTTTGCCACTGGCACAAGAAATAATGCATTAATTGGTGTTACCGATGGAATTCTACGTGCATTGAATGGTAACGAAATCACAGCAGTGTTAGCACATGAGATAAGTCATATAAAAAATAATGACATTAGAGTGATGGGTATAGCAGATACAATTATGCGCGTGACCCATATTTTCTCTGGAATAGGACAGATATTATTATTGTTAAATTTACCGCTGATATTGGTCGGTAAAAGTAGTTTTTCTTGGTTAGCGATAGCATTACTTATTTTTGCCCCCAATATCACTGCACTTATGCAGTTAGGATTATCACGTGCTAGAGAATACGATGCTGATGTTGGAGCGGTTGATTTGACGAGAGATCCTCATTCACTGTCTACCGCATTACAGAAAATAGAAAAGTTACATGCAGGTGTGTTGCAACGGGTGTTGCTGCCTGGACGTAAGCTTCCTGAGCCTTCATTATTGCGGACACACCCACATACTCATGAGCGTATTGAAAGGCTTGAGAAAATGGCAGATGAATTACAACAAGAGACACGAATAACATCAAATGACGCCTGGCAAGCAGGTTTTTTGCCAAGTAGTGAAACGAAGCAGCCTCGCTGGCATGTTAATGGGCTATGGTTCTAAAGATTATAATTTTATATATTGAAATTCATGGATATTAAAAAACGCGTTACAGAAATCTTTTCACAAGAAGCTAAGGCTATCTCCTCAATTCCGGTTAATGATGAATTTGAGCGTGCAGTGAAATTATTGCAAGTATGCAAAGGCAAGGTGCTCACTACAGGGATGGGTAAAGCTGGGCATATTGCACATAAATTTTCAGCTACGCTTTGTTCAACGGGAACACCAGCATCATTTATACATCCTGGGGAAGCCGCGCATGGAGACTTGGGTATAATTGAAGAGAATGATGCGATTGTGGCATTTTCTACCAGCGGTAAAACAAAAGAAGTATTAGACGTATTAGCCGGTGGGCGGGAATTAGGCTTGCATACCGTAATAGGAATCACTTCGCACCCAGATTCAGAGTTGCGTGAATTAAGTGATGTGGTATTGGATATGGGTACAATTAATGAAGCATGTCGTTTTCAGTTAACACCCACTTCAAGTATGGCGGTAATGCTTGCGATTAGCGATGCATTGGCATTATTACTTATGGAGTTAAAAGGCTTTACGCCTGAGGATTTTGGTAAGCGTCATCATGGTGGGTATCTTGGTAAAAAAGCGCGTCAAAGTTAATCCCAATATGCATATGATTTGCAGTCTTCCATGCTAGGATAATTACCTCTCCAACAAGTTTGCTATTTTCAAGCAGGTGGATATCTATCATGTCTCGTAATACATTCTTATTTTTTATATGTATGGTTGTTTCAAGTTCTCTGACTTGCACTACAAATGTGTTTGCTGAAGAGAATAAGCTTGTCATTCCTGAGTCGACAATATGTGCAGATCAAGAGTTGCAACTGAACGGTTTGGGCACGCGTAAGAAATTATTCCTAAAGCTTTATGTTGCATCTTTGTATGTACAAGAAAAACAAGACGATGCTGCTAAGTTTTTGCAAATGTCACAAGCGTCATGCATGAGGTTAAATATTACTTCATCTAAAATTACTGCGCAGAAGATGGTTAAGGCTGTGCGTGATGGATTTGATAATGCTACCAATGGGAACACTGCGCCAATAGAGGCTGAAATTGGAATCTTTTTGGATTGGCTATCACAACCCATAACAAAGGGTGATGTATTTGAATTTGCCTTTGTGCCTCACAATACTATGCAAGTATCTAAAAATGATACAGCACTGGGTGTGATCGAAAGCAAAGCATTTTCTAGCGCATTATTTGCAATTTGGTTGGGTGATATGCCAGCTGATAAAAAACTAAAATCAGGTTTACTCGGTACATCACATACCATTCAGTAGTAATTTCACAGTATGCCAAATACGATTGCACATTTTGCGATAAATGGGTTATTTACTAGGGCGGTAATAACTCATTCTGACTTCAAGTGGATTTATTTGGCTTGTGTTATTCCGGATCTTCCTTGGATTTTGCAACGTATTATAAAAGCATTGCCGTTTGCAATAGATCCTTATGATCTTCGTGCTTACTGCATAGTTCAATCTTCGTTATTGTTATGCGTGTTTTTATGTGCAGCACTTGCTATGTTGGCTAAGCAACGAAGCAAAGTATTTATTATTCTTATTGTTGGCTGCCTGCTGCATTTATTATTAGATGCTGTACAAATTAAATGGGCAAATGGCGTAGTATTATTTGCTCCATATAATTGGAACCTTCTAAGATTCGATTTGTTTTGGCCGGAGAGTCTTGGAACATATTTATTAACTGCGGTGGGCATACTGTATTTTATATTTAATTTACCAAAAACAATTCAACCTAATTGTCAGGAATTTAAATTCACCTTGATGACAATAAGCATGAGTGCTGTGCTTTTATTAATCTGGCTCATTTTGCCAATAATGTATATGCAATCAGTATACTCTGCAGATAATCACTATATATCGACCTTAAAAGATTCTAATAATAGAACAGGTAAAGAAATAGAAATTGATAGAAACAAGGTTGTCCATGTAGATGGAGGAATTAAGCTAAAAACATCCTATGGAGAGTTGATCTCATTGGAAAGTATTGAAGCTAGAAAAGGCGCACGAATTTCATTGCAAGGTAAGTTTATTAATGAAAATAAAATTCATGTTGATAGTTTCCATGTTCACTCTAATTTCAGGAACTATGCATCCATGGCTGGATTAGCTTGTGTATTATTGGTGTGGTTGGTATTTATATTTCGCTGTTGCTTAATTGGAATGAGAGAGAAAAATTGAGGAAGTCTACATCATGTCTCATAAGCTAACCCTGGTCCGTCATGCCAAATCAAGTTGGAATAATGATGATTTACAAGATTTTGACCGGCCGTTGAATGATAGAGGTTTAAGAGTGGCTCCTGAAATGGGCCAACGTCTTGCAGATAAAAAATATAATGTTGAAGCGGTAATTTCGAGTCCTGCTCAAAGAGCAATCTCTACAGCACGAATTATCGCTAAAGAAGTAGACTTTAACGTAGACCAAATATCACTTAATCAGGATATTTATGATGCAAGTCTTGGCGTGTTAGTGGACCTTGTAAATAATTTATGTGAGTCATTACAAAGTGTCATGTTAGTCGGTCATAATCCCGGTTTTACTGTGTTAGCCAACTATCTAAGCAATGCCAAAATAGATAACATGCCTACTTGTTCAATTGTTCAAATCAAATTTAATGCCAGTTCCTGGGATGCTGTTTCAGAACACTCAGGTGAGCTGATTAGTTTTGATTACCCAAAAAAATATCAATAGTAAACGCGTAAAAAAGCAAAATAACAAACATCCATCTATAATATGCCTGCTACTATCAAACCAAAATTTACTGAGTTCAATCTACCATCGGGGCGTGTTATTGCTAAGAAATATGAGATACTTTCAAAACTGGGTGGCGGTCTTGAGGGCGAGGTATATAAGATTCGTGAAATCAGTACGGGAATTGAGCGGGCTGCAAAACTATTTTATCCAAACCGTAATGAAAAGGATCATGCGGTTAAATATAATGCTCAAAAGTTACATAAGCTGAGGCAGTGTCAAATACTTATCCAGTATCACACTAAAGAAAGCTTTGTATTCAAAAGAATCCCAGTTACAGTTTTGATATCAGAATATGTTGAAGGACAATTACTTTCAGAGTTTATTAAATCATTACCGGGTAAGCGCTTAACACCATTCCAAGCTTTACATCTACTTTATGCGCTCACTAAAGGAATAGAGTGCATTCATGGTATGAATGAATATCACGGTGATTTGCATTCGGATAACATTATTGTTAATAAGTTTGGCTTGGAGTTTGATCTTAAGCTGGTAGATTTATTTTCGGCAAAAGCGTCGAAACGTGAAAGCCGAAGATTTGATATTTTAACCTTGATCCAGGTGTTTCATGAATCACTTGGAGGTACAAAATATTATGCTAAACATCCAGACTCGATTAAATATATATGTTGTGGGTTGAAATCAAATTTGATTTTGAAGAAATTCAAAACTGCTGGTCAACTCCGCAGGCATATTGAAGGAATGGAATGGTGAGAAAAAGAATCTGCATACGATTCAGATCTATAGTAAACATCATGTAATTTCTAATAAGCTAGTCAGCTGTGACCTTTTATTTTTGACTAAATCTTCAATGGTATATTCATCTAAAGTATGTAAAAAAATCTTTGAAGCATTTGATAAAGCCTGTTTCAGTACACATAAGGGTTCAATAGGACATGCATTTCCATCAGGGTTAAAGCATTCAACGATATAAAAATCTTTTTCTGTGTTTACTACTATTTCTCTTATAGAGATTTCTTCAGGTTTAAGTGCTAATGCCAAGCCACCACCTTTGCCTTGTGTAGATTCTATATATCCTAATGTAGCGAGGTGATGCACAACGGATCGAACATGATGTCTTGAAACATCATAGGCAGTAGTGAGTTCGTCGATGGTGACACGTTCTTTAGGGTGTAGTGCTAGGTAAATTAATACACGTAATGAATAATCAGTGAATTGTGTTAGGCGCATAGTGGATTACCGGATCAATTTGTAGGTTTGACATGTATTTAAGTATAGCGATATTATAACATCTATAATAAATAGATGTTATAAGGATGCTGACAATGTTAAGCGAAAATACTAAAGAAATTGTGAAAGCGACTGCTCCAGTTCTGCAAGCAAAGGGCGTTGAGATTACTACGCGAATGTATGAAAGGTTGTTTAATGAATATCCAGAAACCAAAGAACTTTTTGCTAACACCAAAGATGGTCAAGCTGAGCGTTTAGCAAATGCAGTGATAGCTTATGCGCAAAATATTGATAATCTGGAACTCCTTGGTCCTTCTGTTGTGGCAATTGCGAAAAAACATGTAGCAGTGAATGTGCAGGCAGAACATTATCCAATTGTAGGCAATGTTTTACTGGCTGCAATGCAAGATGTGTTGGGTGATTCAGCGAGTGAAGATATTATTGATGCTTGGAAAGAGGCTTATTTCTTTTTGGCAGATATTTTTATAGAAAAGGAGCAAAGTTTGTACAAGTTGTAATGCAAGGCTAAAAATCATCCTTATAAAACTCTAAAATCATAGTTAATTTATTTTAGTTTGTGATTACCAATAACTCTCAGTTGTAATTTGTCCTGGGCTACGGCGTAAATTTTTCTTAAGACCCTTATCTTTAAGTGCATTTCTAGTATCTATTAACATCTCAGGATTGCCACACATCATTACTTGAGAATGTTTTGCAGTAAACTGCATATTTACTTTATCTTCAAGTTTTCCATTAGCAATAGCTGCAGGTATACGGCCGGTAAGTGCAAAATCTGTATGTTCACGGCTAACGAAAGGGACCATTTGAAAACGATCTTTGTATATATCTTTTAATTCTGCAGATGTATCTTGATAACTGAGTTCATTTTTAAATCTTACCGCATGAACCAATACAACATTTTCGAAACGCTCCCATACTTCTTGTGAGTTTAAGATAGATAAGAATGGACCTAGTGCAGTTCCTGTTGCCAACATCCACATGTCACGGCCCTCAGGAACTTCGTTTAGAGTAAAAAAGCCATTCACACGTTTATCAATATATATAGAGTCACCAGTATTTAATTCAGCTAATTTTGGTGAAAGTGGGCCTTCTGAGACTTTGATTGAATAAAATTCAAGTAACGGTTCATGAGGTGCATTAACAAATGAGTAAGGGCGGCCAACAATCTGATCATCAATCTGTAGACCTAGACGGCCATACTGACCTGCAACAAACGGGTCTATGTCTGCTTTAACGCGTAGAGAATAAAGCAAGTCTGTCCAATGCTTGTTCTCAACTATTTTTCCTTCAATCCAATTGCTCATCTGGTCAAACGTATTTTGATAGCTAATAAAATATGTGTGTTCGCAACATAGAGGGGCAATAGATAAAAAGCAACTATCTAAGTCTGACTATGTCTCGCTATGTATAGGTGCTAAGAGGCAATTATTGCTCATCTAGATTATCTTGGCGCTATTGAAGCGACAAGATAATCTAAGGTAAACCAAAATTAAGTAAGGGAATCTATTTGCTTATAGTCAAATTTGTGTCTGGAGAATTCTTTGAATTATTACCAAATAGATTTATAAAGAACTGAAATATCTTTTTAATACCACGCCAAAGTTTTGGTAATAACCAAATCATTGCAATGATAAAGGCAATAAGTAATCCAATAAAAATGTAAGGATGGGCAATAGCAGCCCACAAACCTGTAAATACAGCAACATCTTCTGTAATCGAGGCGGCCCAGTTGGAAACAGGTTCGGGTGATGTATTTATCATCACACGGCTTCCGGCTTTGGTAAAGTGAGTGCCTGCGGCAAGGCTTCCGCCAACAATGGCGGCTGCCATTTCTGCTGCTGGCGTTACATCACCAATAGCACCGGCTGCAAGTAATGCGCCTGCTGGTATACGAACAAAAGTATGTAAGGTGTCCCACCCAGTATCCACACCAGGGATTTTGTCTGCAAAAAACTCTACACCGTACATTAGTGCTGCTGCAGCGATTACTAGAGGGTCGCCTATTATTTGTAAATCTACAGGTAAATCTACATAACCTGTGTTGGACATAATGCCTAATGCGAGCAAGGTACCATATAGGTTTATACCACTTGCCCACGCAATTCCCATCGTCAGGGCGATGGTTTGTATCAGTGTAGAATATTCTTCCATATTTAACCTTTACTCGTTCAAGGTATATATAAGACTGTATAAAAGCAGTTTAGTGCCTTAAAAAACAGCAGCTTAACGTAAAATGATGTGGCAAATAAGGATGCTATATACAAGGTTACTCTTGAATCAGATGATCATTGCCCCAATATAGTATTGTAATAATTAGCTTACTTGTATCGTCAGCCAACTAATAGGTGATTTTAGATCATTATTAAAAGTTTGATTGTTCTACCAGTAAATTAGGATTCTATAGGTTGAAGAGAGACTTCGATTCGATCATTTTGAATGCGCACAGCATAACGTTGCAGAGCTTCGGTTGCAGGTTCTTCCATCGGTTCACCAGTTCGAACATTGAAACGGCTGCCATGCAGAGTGCAATAAACGAGTTCGCCTTTTAGGCAGCCCAATGACAAAGAGGAATCTTCATGTGTACACATATCGTCAACGGCATATATTTTGCCATCTACGTTGGCCAGTAAGATGTCTCCCTTGTCAGTGGTAAACCGTTTGGTTTTCCCTATAGATAGATCATTTACGGATGTGACATCAATAAAAGTAGTTTCATTTTCCATGTTCTTATTTTAATCAGACAATTATTAAGTAGATAGTTAAATCATGCCGTACTTTATATATAAAATCACTTCAGGTTCCACAGGCGCTATAAAAGATCTTGAATGCCTTGATAAATACGATGAGTTCAAGATAGCAAAGATGCAAATTCGAGAGAAACGATTAGAATTTGATAAAGATAATCGCATTGCCTTGAAAATGATTTTTGCTGAAGATGAATTTGAAGCGGAACAGCGTCTTAGTGCTACGCGCGATGCACCAATTATGCGTGAGTGGGAAAAATAAATTTTTGCATCTGTATAGAAATTAAATTGTGATCATAGTGACTTATTATGGATGAGAAACACTATAAAGAAACGTATTCGAATATAAACCCTAATCGTTGTGTATTTGAAAAAGCGATTAACTCTCGTGTATGTAATTGTAATAAATCACAACGTTTTAACCTCGCAGATCGCGAGGGTGTTGCATGCAGTTCAACATCTGGTCTTTATCGTTGTCAGCAAATAATTACTCATTTGCATGATAATGCACGTTTTGCACTTCAGCGGATTGATGTCAAAGTACTGGGGCATGCACAGGAAATAAAAATTCAAAACGGCGGACTTTTGGGTTTGCAAAAGCAACTCACTGAGAATGATTTGGAGAATGTTGAAGATATTGATGCTGTGATCACAGCGGCGCAGAAAAGATTTAAATGTATTGAAGATTTTCCCTATTCAAAGATAGTACAAGTAATTAGCGCTTACCGTATTCGTCCCAAACGAACTCGTTTGAAAAAAACGTAAAGAAGATAATACTCTATGGTTACAGCAGTCACTAAGCTGGATAAGTTATTAGTTGAAGTGAGGGCCTGTCGCGTATGCGAGGCTGAATTGCCTTTAGGGCCAAACCCTATTATACGTGCTAAACGCAGTGCTAAAATACTCATCATTGGACAAGCGCCTGGTACTAAAGTGCATGCGAGTGGCATTCCTTGGGACGATGCCAGTGGTAAGCGATTACGTGAATGGATGAATGTTGATGACGAAGTATTTTATAATCCAGCAAATATTGCGATTATGCCAATGGGTTTTTGTTATCCAGGCAAAGGAAAGTCAGGCGACTTGCCGCCAAGAGTAGAATGCGCCGAGCTATGGCATAAAAAATTATTAGCGTATTTGCCAAATGTTAAAATTTCATTGCTAATCGGTCAGTATGCACAAAAATATTACTTGAATGATTTAGAAGACTACCGCGGCAAAACCGTTACAGAAACCGTCATGAATTGGGAAAAATTTACGCCTAATTATTTTCCGCTACCACATCCTTCACCAAGAAATACATTATGGTTGAGGAAAAATAGTTGGTTTGAAAGTAAGGCTGTACCACAGTTGCGTAAACAAGTGCGCAATGCGTTAAGTAATTAATTTTTATTAGAGGTGTTTGATATGTCTGAGAATGAAACACAAGTAGAGCATTCACAAATTCTAAGTACAGGTATTGAAAACTATGAAAATCTAAAAGACGTCACTACTTTAGTGTATTTATTACAAGCAATCGCTTTTGTTGGCTTTACTCCAATAATTGGAGTGATTATAAATTACTTCAAAAGAAGCGATGTCACAGGTTCGATTTTAGAGAGCCATTTTCGTTGGCAGATTAAAACTTTTTGGTGGGGATTGTTCTGGTCAACCTTAGCTGGAATTCTAATTTTCACAATTATAGGCATGCCCATTGGGTACCCTATGTTGGGCATCACCGTTATCTGGTGGGTCTACCGCTTTGTGAGAGGATGGTTAAGATTAAATAAATCTCTACCTATGTACGCGTCTTAAGCAGTATACCGTTCATCTTAACGTGCACTATTAATTCCATAAATAACAATAAGATAAAAGAGTGTTAAGAATCTATCTATATTGGAATATTATAAAACTCTAATATATAAGTATGATAATCCTCATTAAAGATTTAAACCATTTTATAGAGGAACAAGTTATGGAAAACTTATTTGCAAAGATAGATGATTCTGTCACCGCGCTTTGGGTGGAAACAGCAGGACTAACGGTGTTTATGTCAGTAACCTTTCTTTTAGCCATTAAACTGTTCTAAGTTTTGGCATTAAAAATTTAAGCAAGAAACTACAAAACACGGAAAGTATCTAAAGCCGACCTTGGTGGCGACATCAGGTCGGCTTTTTTGTGCCTAAAATAAAATACTGTTGATAGTTTGTTGGAACTAGCATCTAAACAAGTACTCCAAGCTGGAGTTGTAATGGAAAACATTGTTTAGCTTATGAAACTGCGACTCACTTACTTATCTATCTTATCCTTTTTAGCAGTTTTAGCTGCTCCAACAACAAGTTATGCAGACACTGTTTTACTATTGCATGGTTATTTGAGTTCTAGCCAAGAATGGCAACGTTCAGGGATAACTGATCAATTGGCTGTAGTGGGTTGGAAAAATGCAGGCGTACTTACGACGCAAGGCGATAGGGTCCAGGCTAGTAAAGCGCCTTCTACAAATGTGCGTCGCACATATAGTGTGGAGTTGCCTAGTGAGAAATCCATTGATAAACAAGCAAAATGGTTAGATCGTTATATTAAGTTTGTTCAACACAAGTACAAAGATGAGCAAATCATTCTCATTGGTCATTCAGCTGGTGGTATCGTTGCACGTTATTATATGGTTCAACACCCACTACAAAAGGTTAGTGCGCTAATTACTATTGCTAGTCCACATTTAGGGACGAAGAATGCAGCATTCGCACAAACCGTCTCTGAAAATGTATTGGTTTGGGTAGATGGTCTGCCAGGAGTTGAAAAAATTTATCGTTCTCAGGGTTTGTTTTTTGACTTAAGTCCAGATCGGTCTGATAACTTAATCGGGTGGCTCAATTATCAAGAACATCCGCAAGCACGTTACTACTCTATTGTGCGAGAAGAAAACGAAGGGCACCTAAATGATTATATAGTGCCTAGTAATAGCCAGGATATGAATGAGGTTTTTGCTTTACGTGGTAGAAGTAAAACTTATCAGCTTAAAAGTTCACATAGTTTGAGTATTAAAGATGCAGAAATATTAAAATCAATTTTAATCGATTTATATACTATCTAATGTCAAAGTTTATTTTAATTTTTGTAGTATTCGCTACTGTAACAAGTTGTGCGCCATCGCCAACATTGAAAGCTGTAAAAAGCAGTAAGGTTCCAATCACATCAAATTTCCATCAGCAATTCTTAAGTCAAATTAATGTGGTGAGATCCAAGGGTAGGGAATGTGGCAAAAAATACTTTCCTGCAACAAAAGCATTAACGTTGAATCGGGATTTAAATCATGTTGCGAAAATGCACTCTCAAGACATGTTTAAGCATCAATTTTTAGAACATATAAGTTCAAATGGCGATACTCTCGTGGAACGTATGCAGAGAGTGAATTATGAATGGCGAGCTATAGCTGAAAATATTGCACATAATCAAAAAAGTATAGGGCAGGTCATTGATGATTGGTTGAGTAGTCCAGGGCATTGTAGCAATATGATGTCTCCAGCCTACACACAAACTGGTATTGCAAATGTAAATAGATATTGGACTCAGGTCTATGCCGCACCAAAATAAATATAACGAATGGATGAAGATTTGAATGGAAGGACCGTTAAAATTTAAAATTATTTCTTTTGAAAATTCAGATGATCATGAGATCCATGTGGATTTCAAACAAGAATTTCAAGATTTAGAATTAGCAGACCAAGCGAATGAGTTTCTAAATCATATCAATTCATTGCACGCACAGGTCTCAGCTCTCAAGGAAGAAGATGAAGAAGAAAGACAAGGTATGTTAATTGTGCTTAAGTTTTTAGAAGAGATATGGCCGCATATTCAGGCGGGTGAGGTTTCGCTTAATGAGACCATTGTTGGGAAATTAGAGGCTCCGACTCCGCTTGATCAGTTAATTTCAGGGTTAAAGCTAAACTAGAGGATTAACGATTGCCGGTGGGCAACCGGCAATCAACTGAAATTACAAATTAATCGCGCGCGCGTCCCATCGCATCCTTGGCAAGATCGTTTGCGTAAAATTCACGAATTTGTGCAGCAGGCTCAATTCGATTTGCACCAGACCCTGTTAAGCATTGCTCTTTTTTGTCTACCGCCCACATCACATAAGCAGTGAAGCCAACAAAATCTTCTGGAAACTGATCTTTGTGAGGTACACCCGTGTGTTCTACGCGATCTCCTTTGAGTTCTTTTTTAATGCGCGCTAACTCTTTCATTAGATCGTTAACATCTTCGCCATCCCATTGGCCAACTACTTCACCTTTTCTACTTATTATATCGTTTGACATATTCTTCCTAAATTAAAAGTTATAAAAATGTAAATTAAATTTTGTAGTATGAAACCATCTATTTCAAGTTTGGATTTACATGTTCAAGCTTATCTAACTTTAGTGCTTAATTTTTTATTCTTATAAAAAATTAAGCACACCAACAACTATACTGCAAATTCTATAGTGTTGATGAAACTTCTGTAGTTCTCATGAGGGTTGCTTTCATGAGAGATTCTAAATTAATTCCATTATTAAAGTGAGTTAAATTAGAACCATTTTTGAGTGATTATACTAGAAATTAAATAATTGATCTTATTGCCGCATAAAAGCGAATCACATTGCATAGAGAAATAATCTTGGTTTATGTAAACTCATCTAACAATGAAAAGATGAATTTAGGAGGGGTAAATGCAATCTTTGAGAAATGGAATCACAATAACACTTTTATCTTCGTTTCTGTTCGCCTGTGGGAGTGGTGGAGGTGGGGGAAGTGATGGGAGTAGTGGGGGAGGTTTTATAGACCCCGCAACATGTGTATTACCAAGTAATGTAGTAACGATTACGGCTGCAAACGCGCAATTGATAACAAGTGAAGTGGTTGGGGCGATACAATCAATACAAGCATTTGCAGATGCTAGTGGTTCTTTTATTGAATTCAATGGTAGTGCAATAGCTCCTAATCCATCAGTATTTAACTGTCAGGCTTCGGGTACAGTAACCATTACTTTGACAGACAATGATATGTCTACAACTGTTACCGCTGGCGACCTCTTGTCCTCACTATTTTCAAGTTGTGACGTTATGCCGGAAGTAATTAATGGTCTATTCAATTCATCATTAAATACAGTTAATGGTGCGGGTGCTGGTCTTGCTGCTAGCGCTAATAATTGGGATTTTAATATTAGTGGGATGGCTAATAATTTAAGAATAAACGATAACAATATTAATGCAGCCGCGGATGGAGATGCGACTGCAGATGTTGATTTCACATTAGCAGGTGCCGCACTTGCTTCTACGGCAACAAGTACAATGCTCACATTTTCCGATAACACAGGCCAATGTGCATCTGTTCAAAATGCGTCTATTGTTTCGTCTGCGCCAAACGTTACCTCCAATCCTTCAATTTATACGACTGCATTAAATCAAGCGGGGGATATGGTGGTTGCTAGCACATCTTTCTCTGGTGTAGTGAATGTTCCTGCACAATTGGCACTAAATTCATTTAGTGGCATGGAAAATTATATTGATCCAATGACCGGTGATTATGGCCAATTCTTTTCAGCGTTAGATAATCCTGATTCTGGTGTATTAGTAATTAATGGATTTAATGGTAGTAGCATTACACTTACTGTAAGTATGGGAGGGAATGTGCAAATAGATGTAGATGAGGATGGTGTAGCTGGATTTGAAGCTACAATTATGACTACGTGGGCAGCTTTGTAGTTTCATGCCTTTGCCTGGTATAGAAATTTAAAGCACGTCGATAATAGTAGTAACTAACGTGCTTTAAATTGCTGGCAATAAATGTCAAAACACAGAAGAACTTAACTCGTTTACTGCGGTAAGCATTTCGGCATCATCCGTAAGTGCTTGAGAAATACAGCTAGAACATGCTGTGACAGGATTAACTCCGGTTACGATTAGTTTACC
>CALAJL010000124.1 GCA_937922735.1 uncultured Gammaproteobacteria bacterium
GCTGCAACGACACAACGACCCGATCTTGCAGGCCGTGGCTTTCAAGCCATGGGTGTATCTATAGTCATTCATCCAAACAATCCTTATGTCCCTACATCACATTGCAATGTGCGTTTTTTCATTGCTGAAAAAGAAAATGAAGAACCAGTATGGTGGTTTGGTGGTGGCTATGATCTAACACCCTATTATGGCTTTAAAGAAGACGCGACGTTTTGGCATCAAACCGCTAAGCACGCCTGTGATGACGTGAATCCTGCTTTATACCCAAAATTTAAACAGTGGTGTGATGACTATTTCTTCATTAAACATCGAAACGAAGCACGCGGTGTGGGCGGATTGTTTTTTGACGATTACAATGATGACGGCTTTAATAACAGTTTTAAGTTATTTAAAAGTGTAGGAGACAGTTTTCTCCAAGCCTATTTACCCATTGTCGATCGTCGAAAAGATCATGCTTTTGGTGAGCAGCAAAAAAATTTCCAACTGTATCGACGCGGCCGCTACGTTGAATTCAACTTGGTCTATGATCGAGGCACCTTATTTGGCTTACAGTCAGGCGGGCGAACCGAATCCATATTAATGTCGTTACCACCAAACGTACGATGGCAATATGACTGGCAACCCGAATCAGGCAGCGAAGAAGAAAAACTTTATACAGATTTTCTACCTGCTAGAGATTGGCTCAACGACAATAGCTAAAACAGCACGCATACTTGGCTCATCTCATGGCCATCTAGACATCAATTTGCCCGCTAAGCCTATTATTGAATCCGTTAACGCTTAGGTATCGCATACTTTGCCGCCATTAGTGCCTGTGTTTTGCTAAGATTCCAGTTCAGTAAATCTATTAGCACAAGCTCGATCATAAAAATATGAGTGACCATTACCCCAACATAAGAATGCGCCGCATGCGTGCCAATCAATTTTCACGTGATTTAACCAGTGAAAATCAAATAAACGTTAGCGACTTGATCTATCCAGTATTTGTAACAGAAGGCACACAACAACGTTATGAAGTCGACTCTATGCCAGGTGTGGAACGATTGAGCATCGACCAGTTACTCAAGGAAGCAGAACAATTACATAAACTTGGTGTTCCCGCGATTGCGGTATTCCCTGTAGTTGAAGCCGATAAGAAATCAGATCAAGCAGAGGAATCATTCAATCCTAATGGTTTAGCTCAACGCACTATCGCAAGCTTAAAAGCAGAAATCCCAGAACTCGGTGTGATCAGTGACGTCGCATTAGATCCATTTACCTCTCATGGTCAAGACGGTTTGATTGATGACAAAGGCTATGTGCTGAATGATGAAACCGTTGATGTACTTGTTAAGCAAGCTTTATCCCATGCCGAAGCCGGCGCCGATATTGTCGCGCCTTCCGACATGATGGATGGCCGCGTTGGTGAAATTAGAATTAATTTGGAATCTAATGATTTTCGTAATACCAAAATACTTGCATATTCAGCTAAATACGCATCTAGTTTTTATGGGCCGTTTCGTGATGCCGTAGGTTCCGCAGCAAATTTAGCCGGTGGCAATAAATATACCTATCAAATGGATCCCGCAAATTCTGATGAAGCGTTACATGAAGTTGCATTAGATATTAGCGAAGGTGCAGACATGGTGATGGTCAAACCTGGCATGCCGTATTTAGATATTGTTCGCCGCGTGAAAGATGAATTTAAAATGCCAACCTTTGTATATCAAGTGAGTGGTGAATACAGCATGCTGAAAGCGGCAGCTCAAAATGGCTGGTTAGATGAACAAGCTTGTGTAATGGAATCTTTGTTGTGTATTAAGCGTGCAGGTGCAGATGCAATTCTCACTTATTATGCTAAAGATGTCGCCCAGTGGCTTAGCAAGTAAATTGGCAATATACTTTTGTGTCCTCATCAGAAAATAAATCAAATACAGAACCGCATATTGATCAGTACGCCGTGATCGGTAACCCTATCGAGCACAGCAAGTCCCCTGACATACATCTTTTGTTTGCCGACCAAACCGGGGAACAACTCAACTACAAAAAAATGCTGGTTGAAGAAGGCGCGTTTTCTCAAACTGTTACTACATTTTTTGCCAATGGTGGCAAAGGCCTAAATATAACCGTACCTTTTAAAAATGATGCCTGTGCATTTGTTGACGAACTAACCGAATATGCAAAAAATGCCAGCGCGGTAAATACCATCTATCAAGATGATAATGGTAAGTTCATCGGCGCAAACACAGATGGCATTGGCCTATTGCGAGATTTAAAAAAATCTTTACGCCTGCAAATCATAAATAAAAAAATATTAATTATAGGCGCCGGCGGCGCAACTCAGGGTATTGTTGAGCCTTTGTTGCATGAGCAACCATCTGAGTTGGTCATCGCTAACCGTACCGCAAGTAAAGCGAAGGCTATAGCCGAGCACTTCAATAATTTTGGCAATGTTAAAGCCTGCGCACTACATGAAATTCCCAAACAGCCATTTGATTTAGTGCTACATGCCACTTCTGCAGGACTACAAGGTAATAATGTTGAACTCCCAACAGAAATAATTGGCCCTAATACCTGTTGTTATGATCTTTTATATAGCGACCAAGACACACCTTTTATGCAGTGGGCAAAAAACAATCATGCAAGAAACGTAGTAGATGGTTTTGGCATGTTATTAGAACAAGCCGCAGAAGCGTTTTATATTTGGCGTGGACAACGACCCGATACCGGCATGGCACATCATTATTTTCGTCCTGACTCTAAATCTAAACCACACTTATAAACCAAATATACACTAGCCATGATTCAACATGTAAAGCGACCTCCCTTAGATACGGATCGATTAGCGCTTTATGCCAAGCTGATTCGGCTTGATAAACCCATCGGAATTCTATTACTGCTTTGGCCAACGTTATGGGCGTTATTCATCGCATCAAATGGTATCCCAGATATAACGATACTGATCATATTTATACTTGGAGTAATACTCATGCGCTCTGCCGGCTGCGCCATAAATGATTATGCGGACCGAGAAATAGACCCATTTGTTGCGCGTACTCAACTTCGCCCAGTGGCGAGTGGTCTCATTCAACCCAAAGAAGCACTCATGGTGGCAGGTGTGTTAGCCTTAATTGCGTTTATACTCGCACTGATTTTTCTAAACCAACTCACCATTTACTTTGCTATTGGTGCAGCTTTGTTAGCTGCAACCTATCCGTTCATGAAGCGTTTCCATTTTTTACCACAAGTACACCTCGGTATTGCCTTTGCGGTTTCCATACCCATGGCCTTCACTGCCATCACCAATGACTATCCAATGCCAATTGCATGGTTGCTCTTCACCGCTGCCGTTATTTGGACCACTGCATATGACACTTTATATGCCATGGTTGATCGTGAAGAAGATATAAAAATTGGCGTTAAATCCACAGCAATTCTATTTGGCCCGATGGACAAAGCTGCCATCGGCATGATGCAGTTATTAGTAGTGCTATGTTTAGTATTGGTCGGCATCAACACCAATATGAGTTGGGTCTATTATGTTGGCTTGGCGCTCGCCAGTTTATTTTTTGTATATCAACAAATACTCATCAAACACCGCCTCCCTGATCGCTGCTTCTATGCGTTCTTAAATAATAACTATTTTGGCATGGTGGTATTTATTGGCATCTTTGCTCACTACTGGTTGACTACAGGTGCGCAGTAACTAAGAAGCGCACTATATGATGCGAACGATTTATACCTATAATGACAATGTCCGCTAACGACCCAAAGTGTGAGCCCACGGAAGGGCGAATATGAGGCTCATCATGGATGATGGTTGCAAATTAAGTCTTATGCTAATGTCTGCTTACGACCCAAAGCGGACGTTCATGGTTTATTGAAAATGGAGCTATCTAACGATAAGAATGAAGTAGCAAAAATTTTAATTAGAGGTTATCAATTTCCAAGTGATAACAGTGGTGACCATGATTCAAATTGGCTTCGTATAGTTGGGGAGATTTCACATCAAAAAGGTAAATGGAACTTCATTGATCCATGTTTCCTTACATGGGAAATTGAGGAGCTAGCTAGTTGGTTAGAAGATATAAGTATAGGTAAATCAACTAAGTCTGACTTAGATTTTATCGAGCCAGTATT
>CALAJL010000125.1 GCA_937922735.1 uncultured Gammaproteobacteria bacterium
TCTAGCATTGCAGCGATGGCTGTAGCATGTGAACGCTTTGTAACAGCACACCCTCATCATGAAGGCTCAATAGCATTTCTAATTACCAGCGACGAAGAAGGCCCTTCTATAAACGGCACGGTTAAAGTAGTAGAAGCATTACAGGCACGAAATGAAGCAATTGACATGTGCATAGTTGGTGAACCCAGTAGTAGTAATACCTTAGGTGACACACTCAAAATTGGACGGCGTGGATCCCTATCAGCAAACTTAACAATTAATGGTATACAAGGGCATGTGGCTTACCCACATTTAGCAAAAAACCCTGTACATGACTTCGCACCTGCATTAGCCGAGCTTACCTCATTAAAATGGGATGCAGGCAACAATCATTTCCCAGCCACCTCATTTCAGGTTTCAAATATCAATGCTGGGACAGGTGCAAACAACGTCATCCCTGGCAGCATGGCAATAGATTTTAATTTGCGCTTTTCTACCGAAATTACTGCAAAAGAAATTAAAACTAAAATTGTTAATGTACTGGATAAAAATAAACTGAATTATGAAATTAATTGGCACCTATCCGGCAACCCATTCTATTGTGAACCGGGTTTACTCACTAACGCTTGCGAGCAAGCTATACAAGAAACCGTAAATATCAAACCTGAATTATCTACTGGCGGCGGCACATCAGATGGACGCTTTATTGCTCCTACTGGCGCACAAGTCGTAGAACTAGGACCGGTTAACGAAAGCATTCACAAAGTAAATGAATGCGTGGATGTTGAAGCGCTGGACCAGTTAGCAAACATCTATCAAAAAATACTCGAGAAACTACTGACTTGATACTTAGTTATTAAGAATGACCGCTTTCGGACAATAGTGAGCACATGGATGTGCGAATTAGATTCGCATCTTGGATGATGCTTTCAATTTAAAGTTTTTTTAGCGCTATGTCCGCTTTCGGCCAATAGCGGTCATTTATTGTTGTTTAGATATGCACGTTTATGTTCACACTTGAGACTTCCAACATTCCCAGGATGCCAACATCGTGGATTAGTTTGCTCAAAATCCACTCGTTCACCTGTAGATTTTTCGATAATTTCACAAGACCATTTATCACCACCATGGCTAATAAATTTTAGTTTATATTCTTTACCTGCTTCGGCATTAAATACAACGTCAGTATAATTAGGCAAAACACGCATTACTTGGTTTCCAGTTACTGTAATGACTCGCTCACCGGGCACTAGTTTGTATATCTTGAAAGAACCAACACCACGTGACTTTCCATCAATAAAAGATACGTGAATTGGATCAAATGCTTTTTGAATCTTGGTATCCAATGTAGCTACTTCATTTTCAGATAGTTGATCTGCGCCTTCCATGCTGTATGTGCCACACGCACTTAAAGCAAACAAAATTAAGATTATTAATAAAATTTTTCTTCTAAGCATACGTAATTCCCCATTTTGATAATGTCCGCTTTGGGTCGTTAAGAGACATCTGAAATCTCCATTTCTGCTAAGACTTCACCTGAAGATGAACTTATGTATCTAATTTTTGAGTGCCTCTCAGTTGATATTTCTATTATCTCATCGTCTTGCATCGCTGAAAGTTTCTCTACGAGTTTTTTAGTAGCTGCCTTAACGGAAGTCGATGGATTTGTAACACCATCTTCCTGACATTCAAGACGAACTTTCATCATGTCCAACAATTGGCTGGCACTAATACTCATTCTGTCAGTATCCTTCTAAATGTCCGCTTTGGGTCGTTAGCGGACATTCTAGCAAAAAAGAATTTTGATTTGATGCATCATCCATGATGCGTCTCATATTCGCCCCTCCCTGGGCTCACCAACGGCATATAGCGGATTCAGTCAAAACTGAGTATTCTATCGGGCTACTTATCCTTTGATTTTATTTATAAATTTTGATGAGTATGAGTGGTATATGGGACGTGAAATTAGATAAAATGCGCGCCATTCTTCCCTTACAACCCGCACGATATAGAGGTTTTATAGTTAAATGAGTTTGTATGCTGATTATTTAAAAGAAATTGAGCTTCGTGATAAGGAGCTTGGATTACACCCAAAGCCTATCGATAGTGCTGATTTACTGACAGAGATTATTGAGCAGATCAAAGACCCCGCCCACGAACATCGCGCAGATTCACTCAAGTATTTTATTTACAACACCCTTCCGGGCACCACAAGTGCTGCGGGTGTGAAGGCTAAATTTCTAAAACAGATTATTCTAGGTGAAGAATCTGTCTCAGAAATAACACGTGATTTTGCCTTTGAACTGCTCTCGCACATGAAAGGCGGTCCTTCAGTAAAAGTTCTTATAGACCTCGCTCTGGATGATAATAAGGATGTAGCAGAACCTGCCGCAGCGGTGTTAAAAACACAGGTTTATCTTTACGAAGCGGATACCGATCGCTTGGAAGAAGCATACAAAGGCGGTAATTCACTCGTTAAAGATATTCTAGAGAGCTATGCCAAAGCAGAATTCTTTACTCAGCTACCCGATATTGATGAAGAAATTAAGCTTGTAACCTTCATTGCAGGTGTGGGCGACATCTCTACCGATTTACTCTCGCCAGGTCACCAAGCCCACTCTCGCTCGGATCGTGAACTACACGGTCAGTGCATGATTACACCCGAGGCACAACAAGAAATTCTTAAGTTAAAAGAACAACACCCAGATAAAAGAGTGATGCTCATTGCCGAAAAAGGCACCATGGGTGTGGGATCTTCTCGTATGTCTGGAGTAAACAATGTGGCGCTTTGGGCAGGCATACCTGCGAGCCCATATGTACCCTTTGTTAATATTGCACCGGTTGTGGCGGGTACAAATGGCATTGCACCGATCTTTTTAACCACGGTCGATGTGACCGGTGGTATTGGTTTAGATCTTCAAAACTGGGTTACAAAAGTAGATGCTGACGGAAATCCTGTGCTTGATGAAGATGGAGAAGCCAGCCTTGAACAAACCTTCTCAGTGGATACTGGCACGGTATTAACCATTAACACCAAAGAGAAGAAGCTCTATAAAGACGGCAAAGAAGTCTCAGACGTTGCTAAAGCATTTACACCACAGAAAATTGAATTTATGCGCGCCGGCGGATCTTATGCAATCGTGTTCGGTAAGAAGCTACAAAATTTCGCGGCTAAAACGCTCGGTGTTGAAGCCACTCCGGTATTTGCGCCATCAAAAGAAATCTCAAACGAGGGTCAAGGTCTCACTGCAGTAGAAAAAATATTTAATCGCAATGCGGTGGGTGTTACTACTAACAATAACCTGCATGCAGGTTCCGATGTACGCGTTAAAGTAAACATCGTAGGCTCACAAGATACAACTGGCCTGATGACCTCGCAGGAACTTGAAGCCATGGCTGCAACGGTGATCTCACCAAGTGTAGACGGTGCTTATCAATCTGGTTGTCATACGGCTTCAGTGTGGGATAAGAAAGCTCAAGCGAATATTCCAAAACTGATGAAATTTATGAACGACTTTGGTCTGATCACGGCGCGTGACCCCAAAGGATCCTACCATGCAATGACGGATGTGATACATAAAGTACTTAACGATATAACCATAGACGACCGGGCTATTATCATCGGTGGTGATTCACACACGCGTATGTCTAAAGGCGTGGCGTTTGGCGCCGATTCCGGAACTGTTGCCCTAGCATTGGCTACCGGTGAAGCGACCATGCCGATTCCGGACTCTGTTAAAGTCACTTTCAAAGGTGAAATGAAAAGTTACATGGACTTTCGCGATATCGTCCATGCAACGCAATTGCAAATGCTTGAAGAATTTAATGGCGAAAATGTTTTCCAAAGTCGTGTGATTGAGGTGCATATCGGCACT